>JAGQIY010000911.1 GCA_020430865.1 Myxococcales bacterium | reverse complement strand
TGGTGGACCGCTCGGGTGCGCCCACCGCGAGTCGACAGCTCTACGTCTACAATCCGCCGATCGTGAACGAAGAGCTCGGTGTGCGCGCCAGCGCGCTGAAGCACGCCGTGTTCATGACCGAGGACCTGATCCGCGCCAAGATCCCCACCATCGTCTTCGGGCAGTCCCGCAACAGCGTGGAGGTGATGCTGAAGTACCTGCGCGACCGCGCCAGCGACGTCGCTGGCCCCGATGCCATCATGGCCTACCGGGGCGGTTACCTCCCGGAAACACGGCGCAAGGTCGAGCAAGGGCTCCGGGACGGCAATATCCTGTGTGTGGTCTCGACGAACGCCCTCGAGCTGGGGATCGACATCGGTGATCTGTCGGCGGTGGTAACCGTTGGATACCCCGGCAGCATCGCGGCAACCTGGCAGCGCTTCGGCCGCGCAGGGCGGCGGGCCGATGGTAGCGACGACACCAGCATCGCACTGATGGTGCTGCAGAGCGGTGCCCTCGATCAGTACCTCGGGCGAAACCCCGAGTTCCTTCTCGAAGCAGGCGCCGAGGAGGCCCGGATCGACCCGACCAACGTCGAGGTGCTGGTCCAACACCTCAAGTGCGCAGCCTTCGAGCTGCCGTTCGAGGTCACGCCTCCGGGCCAGTCGGTGACTCGACCCACGCCCGCCAGCGGCGAGAACTACGGCCCGCTGGGAGTCGCGGAGACGCGCGACGCCCTGGACTACCTGGAGTCGGGGGGCCTCGTCCATGCAGCAGGTAATCGCTACCACTGGGCGGGCGACGCCTTCCCGGCGTCTTCAGTCAGCTTGCGCAACATCGGCTGGGACAACTTCGTCATCATCGACATTGCCACAGGGAAAACACTCGCAGAACTGGACTGGCGGGCCACGCACACGATGCTCCACGAGCAAGCGATCTATCAGCATGACGCCGAGCAGTATCAAGTCGAGCGGCTGGACTACGACAACCACAAGGCCTTCGTGCGCAAGGTCGAGCCGGACTACTTCACGACGGCGCTGACCTATCGAACGATCGCCGTGCTGGACAAGAGCGCCGAGCGACTGCTTGGTCAGCTCCAGTCTGGCTGGGGCGAGATCAAGGTCGTCGAACGCGTCACCGGCTACAAGAAGATCAAGTTCTTCACCCACGAGAACGCGGGCTACGGCGACGTCCACCTGCCCGAAATGCAGATGCACACCACCGGCTTCTGGCTCACGGTTCCCGAAGCGATCATCAACCACGTCGCGAGCTCCAGGGCCGTCGCCATCGACGGGCTACGCGGCTTGGGGCGCGCCTTGGAAACCGTGGCGACCCTCGCGCTGATGTGCGAACCGAGCGACATCGGTCAGTCCCTCGGGGATGGCGAGGAGCAGCTGACGGACTCGGCGGGCAAGCCGACCACACGCGCCCCAGCCCGTGTGCCCGGTTCTCACACAGGCGGCTTCGATCCCACGCTGTTCCTGTTCGATGCGGTCCCAAACGGAGTTGGCCTGGCGGAGCGCATCTACGAACGCGCCCCGGAGCTGATCACGCGCGCCTACGAGCTGATCGCTAGTTGCCCCTGCCCTGGTGGTTGCCCGAGTTGCGTGGGTCCGAGCGAGCTCGACGGCGGGCGGAAGACGATCGCCCTGAGCTTGTGCCGCAGCTTCGGTTTGGCGCTGGGCCCGAGCCCCGAGGCGCGAACTGCGAGCACACCGCTCCACGCTGTTTCGGCCTAGGCGCCACAAAAGCACCGCCAGAGTGCTCACAATCGGCGGAGCGTCTGGCCGCTGCTGGGTCCCCGATCTACCCTCCCATGGCTTGTGATCGCATCTGGACCCCTGAGATTCGCGCGTTGGTGGCTGCCGCTCTTGGCGCTGGGCGCCTGCGTTGCGCGCGGTGAGAACCCGCTGACGCGTCAAACCGACGATGACGCGGGTGGTCCGCCGATCCTCGATGGGGGCGCAGTCAAGGACTCGGGCTTCGATCTCCCCGACGCGGCTCCCCATGCAGTCCTCGGGGTCGACCCGCCTCACGGCCCCTGGAGTGGCGGGGCCCTGGTCACGGTCCGCGGAAACGGCTTCCGCAGCGCGGCGCGGGGGTGGATTGGCGGACAGGCAGCTCGAGCGAGCGCTATGCCCGCGGTGGACCCCACCCCACT
>JAGQIY010000910.1 GCA_020430865.1 Myxococcales bacterium | reverse complement strand
CCGCCTGGAGCCCAACGACGCGCTCGGCCTCTACGACAGCACCACTCGAGACGTGAAGGCCATGTCGGATGAGGGCTTCGAAGACTGCCTCGCGGTGGGGAATGGGCAGTTCTACAGTCCTGGTACCTCCGCTGGCGGCGTGCTGACCAAGTTTACGTTCGACGCAGCGTTCTCGACCTACACGGCCGAAGATCTCACGTGGACCTTTGGTCTCTTCATCGGCATCGAGGCCAGGCCGCTTGCGTTCCCGGGATATCAGATGCTCGTCACCAACCGGGAACCTGGTGATGGCGCGAACCCAACGCTGTACCATCCCGGGTCGTTCGACATGGCCGCCCAGCGCTTCGACGAACTGCCTGCCCCTACGACGGGCGATCTCGAACCCCAGTTCGTCTTTGGGGACTCCGCTTACTGGCTCGAGGGGCGCGTGCTGTGGCGAATGGACTACGGCAAGTAGCTCCGAAGTCTGGGTCACGCTCGAAGCTCGCGTGGTCGTCGAGCACGCCAACGCGCTAGAGGCCGCCAGGCAGATCGCCACAGCTCAGCCACGAACGCGACGAGGTGGCGGCGTGGTGCCTCTACCGATGCGAAGCGCTTCGAGGCGCCCTGGCCCTCGACGCGAAGTATCGCGGTATTCCTCGCGGAACCTGATCGGCACGCCCCTTGAAAGAGCCGAGGCTCCAACCCACGGAGGAGAACCATGGCAAATCAGTCGAACACACCGCAGCGCAAGGACCAGCCCACCCGCGAGGACGGGGCACGCCGTCAGGGCGAGCGCCAGCAGCAGCCCGTCGCTCCGGAGCGCGCTGGGGAGCGCGTCCGAGAGGCCCAGGGCGAGGAGGAAGTCGCCCAGCGGCCCAGGAACCGCAAGTAGGCCGAGAACACGGGCCCGGCTCCGACGAGGCGTCGGGCTCTGTTCGCTACGACGACTGCCTACGACCAGCTCAGCTGAAACAGCGTGCGACGGTCGCCTTCCCAGCGCCGCTCGGCGAAGACCGCTTTCACGTCCCTGCCTCCCGCGCGCTTGACCAGCTCCTCGAACGCACCGAGGGTCTGAACGCAAGCGGCGAGCTCACCGAGATCGCTGAAGTTGTAGTTCAGCTCGAAGCTCGCGTGATCATCGAGCACCTCGCGCGGCGTCAGCACGTCGAAATCGAAGTAGCCCTTGCGGTGCACGGTGACCCGGTGCAGCGACTCATAGGGATCGTTCGCCGCCAGCACTTCCGGGTGGATACGCAGCATCGCGTCGACCTGCAGGTGTCCCCAGACGCGCACCATCGCCAGCGATCCCTGAGCGACGGTGTTCAGGATCGCGACGCCCAGGCGCTCGAAGGTCGGCAGCGGATACCACGCCTGATCCTCGATGCTCCCCTTCAGGTACACGCAGTCCTCGGGCTCGAGGTAGCGCGTCCAGTCGATGTCCTTCCGCGAGCGGATCAGGCGAACGTAATCGACGAACAGAGAACCACGGACGTGCTTCAAATCGGCTTGCTCCCGAGCGCTGGCCACCTCTTGCGGCCCGATCGCGCTAGCATACCCTCCCGTCGACACGCAGCGCAGCGGAGCCGAACACCAGCGTTCGAAAACGCAGCAGCTACAGCGCTCGGCTTGCTACAGCGCTCGGTTTGCTACAGCGCTCGGCTTGCTACAGCGCTCGGCTTGCTACAGCTGCAGGTGCTGAGGCAGCCACTCGTAGCTCGGCGCCTGCTTTCCGAGCTGAGCGTACTCGTTGGAGCCCCAGCAGTACGGCCCCGAAGCGTTCTGCACACACACGTGGGCGTCGCCGACGCTGATGCGCTCGACGCCTTCGATGCGCGGAAACTGGAAGTCCGCGAGCGCCTCCGCTTGCGGCGGCTCGACCCCAAGCCGCCCCAGGTCGGCGCGCCCGAGGCATGCCACGGTACCCTCGGTGTCGAGCAAGCAGGCAAAGCCATTGCCTGCGCCGCCATCGACGACGCCGCGCGCCGCGGGGAGCTCGACCACCTGACTCGGCGCGACCCCCGGCAGAAACGTGATCCCGCTACAGCGCACCGTCGCGTCCAGCATCAGCACACAGGACAGGCGTTCACGCATCGGCAGCAGCCGCGCGACGCCAGACTCGAGCGAGGGCAACTGCACCAGCTGGAACGGCTGAGGCGCCGTGGCGAGAGTATCCTCCAGCGCCTGGTAGCCCCAGCACTTGACGGCGCCGCTGCGGGTCAACGCGCACGCACGCGTATTGCCGACCTCCACCTGGATCACCGGCTCGACGAAGCCCTCGATGAGGCGCGGCTCGGACACCTTTTCGTCGTCTCCTCCGGGAACCACACCGAGCGCGGTGTAGCCCCAGCAGTAGACCTCACCGTCGAGGGTCAGAGCGCAGGAGCTGAAGCTCCCGGCGTCGAGCTGAGCGACGCGCCCGTCGAGGCTCGTGATCCGCGTGGGTCCCTCGTGGTCAGTCGCGACGTGACCAACCTGCGCCTGGTTGTTCATGCCCCAGCACCAAGCGGACCGATCCGCGGTGATGGCGCACCAGTGGTGGCCTCCTGCGCTGACCGAAACCACTTCCCCGGGGATCTCCACGACCCGCGGAGTGACCTGCACAGGAGCGTCGTGGTTCTCCAGTGAAAAGTCCAGGGAGCCCCAGCACTCGACCTCGCCGTCCTGCAGCGCGCAGCTGCTCGACGTCCCCGCCACGAGCTCGAGGTCGGTCGACCGAGGCTCGCCTCCGCTCGGCTCGGTGGCCAGGCCACCGCACGAAACACACACCAGCGCCAGCGCACCCCACCGCGTCGTCATGCGCCGGATTGTATCGAGCCCACTCCCGGAGTGCCCGCTGCGTCACTACAAACGCGAGCAATTCGCGAACGCACGAACCGAGGACAGCATGGAACCGCACAACTCGACCTATTTGCTCCCGCGCAAGGCGCTGGCGAAGGTGCCGCGTCAGCGACGCTCCATCGACATGGTGCACGCGATCCTGGATGCGTCTCGCCGCATCCTGGAGCGCGACGGCATCGAGTCGTTCACCACCAACCACGTGGCCAACGCCGCGGGCGTCAGCGTTGGCTCGCTGTATCAGTATTTCCGCAACAAGGACGCCCTCTTGCTCGGCCTGGTCGAGCGCGGCTTGTTCGAGGCCGACGAAGCCGCACGGAAATCGGATGCGGTGACCGCGGCGACCAGCTTCGAGGAGGCGCTGAGCGCGCAGCTGCGGGCGTTGATCGGGCACCTGCAGCCGCGGCGCGGCTCGCTGAGAGAGCTGCTCGGCGGGACACCGTTGCTCTCGGAGACCGGCTTCATGGCCACGGTGGAGGGCATGGTGCTCGAGTGCCTCGGGCGCCTGGAGTCGACCCACGGCCGCCTGCCGGCGCAGCCGGCCGCGCGTTTCGTCACCGTAAACGCCATGGCCTTCACCTTCCTGCGCTGGCTCACCCAGCCGCCGTCTCACGTCAGCGAAGAGGAGTTCGTCCACTCGATGGTGCAGCTGGTGGTGAGCCTGCAGCAGCCTGCGAGCGCTCGTGCGAGTTGAATGCGAGTAACTATCGTCTTCTATTGAGGAGCGAGCTCGGGGCCACGCAGCGGTCCCGGAAAGGCTGTCCAATGACTCGCTCAGCACGCATCTTCTCGCCCGTTTTCGCATTGTTCCTCGCCGCTTGCGGCGCCGACGAGGGCGCCTCGGCCGGCCCTCTGGAAGGGCCCGACGTCGAGGTCAGCTGCCAGACGTCGCTGCCGCGGACGGGCGCCATGACCGGCCCACTGGTGCTCGGCTTCATGCTCCACGACTCGTCGGAGCTGGTCGTGATGGACGCCCAGGTCGACGTCGAGCCGGACGCCAGCGCCCTCAGCATCACCGTGGATCCGACGGAACAGTGCGGCCCAGCGCAAGCCTTCGATCCGATCCCGCTGAACGACGACGGCACCTTCCGTGTGGACGAGGTCAGGCTACTTTTTCCCCACGGCAGCGCCAGGGCGAGGACCGACGCCGAGGAAGCCGAGGCAGTGGTCTCCCTCCAGGGCGGCTTCTGCACCAGCGCAGCCGCGCTCCAGGGCACCTACACCGGTGAGGCCCTCCCCCCCTACTCGAAAGCCGTCGACGGCGCCTGGTTCATCTCCGAGGTCACCGATCCCGACGGGATCCGCCCGACGTGCAGCGAGGGCGCCAGCGCCGCAGGCGACTGATTTCGTCGCTGCACCTGTTGCCGTGCGGTCTTCAGGCAGTGCTCGCGCTGGGGACCAGTTCCAGGGTATGGATCGGGACATGCGCCTCCGCTCTATCTGCTCGTCCTCGGCTCTTGGAACCGCCGCCCTCTTCTCGCTGCTCGCGGCGGGCTGCGAGGACGACGGCAGCGACAGCGCGACCGCTGGCACCGATACGAACCTCGACTGTTCGCAGCAGAGTCACGTCAGCGCGGGCCAGCTCGAGGATCACGCGCTGCGTGGCGAAGCGGGACTCCTGCTGGGGAAACGCAGCGACGACTGGTACCTGCACGGCGTCGTCGACGACTTCGACTTCGACGCCTGGCACACCCCTGGCGCCGCACCGGGTGTGGGTCGAGAGCACTTCACCTCGACGACCACGGGCGAACAGCTCTGCGTGGATGGAGCCGTGTGGACCGACGAGTCGGCGATCCTGGAGCCCGGCGGCTCGCCGCTGCTCTTCTCCGGGCTCAGTAGCCTCGGTGCGTGTGCCGACGCCAGCGGTCCCACCGGAAAGCTCCGGTTCTGCAGCGCCTATGGCGCGGGCGCGGACGTCGGGCCCTGCCAGGAGGGCGAAGCGCGCGTGGATGGGGAGGTGGGAGGCAAGACCATCGCGGAGTCTCGCGCGTGGTTCGGCGATTCGAACTTCGTCCCGGGCCCCGCCGACTCCATCGACACCGCCTTCTCCGGCGGCGGTCGCCTCGTGTTCGAGACCCAGAAGGACGGCGGCGTCAGCGGCTCACTGCGCTTCGAGCTGGACGGCGCGGTTCACGTGTACTGCGTGAAGGGCGTCCGCGACGAGGCCCCGGACGACGACGAACGCCAGCAACTCGAGCTCGATGTGATCGAGCTCGGAGGTTGCCCCGGCGCCACACTGAGCGGCGAGATCGCTGCCTGCTTGTACTGAGCCAGGGCCGGGGGTGAGGCGCGGCGAAGTGCGCCCGGGCGAACGCCGGCACCAGCCGTGTCCAGCGACCATCACCGCCGACATACGAGACGGCTCAGTCACGTTTTTCGTCTCATGTCGGGAGAAGTGAGGAGAGCGCGCGTATGACGGGCATGTCGTTTTCATCGAACCGATACGCCCTCGTGGCTCTTTTTCCGCTGTTCAGCGCCGCGTGTGTGGTGGCGCCCCAGGAGCCTGCCGCCCCGGAGGCGCCCGCCGCTGCTGCGAACGAGGCGAGTCCACCGGAGGATCCGCCCACGCCCGCAGCAGAGGCGGCGGAGGCAACAGAGCCTTCAGCCGACGCGCATCCCGCCGAGCCCGCGAGCGCTACGGACGACGGCGCCGGCTATCAGTACGAGGGCAAGGTCTGGAAGACCGTGCCGCTCGAACAATGCCTGCCTGCCTATCGCAAGTGCGTGGAGAGCATCCCGCCCGACGCGCGCGGCAACCTGGGCCTGAGCTACGAGCACCACCTCGCCGGGATCAAGCTGATGGAAGCGGGCAAGCTCGACGCCACGGCGGCGCACAAGCAGTGCAACGGCATGATGTTCATGCTGCAGCAAGGCGGGAAGTGCTGAGCGAGACGGGCCAGGATCGCTCAGGCATGAGCCCAGCGGCCTGCTAGCGCGGCAGCGTCAGCTGATAGTGGTCCTCGATGCTGACCGGCGCCTTCGCGAAGCGCGCGGGGGTGGTGCCTACGATGCGCCGGAAGTGGCGGGTCAGCTGCGCTTGATCGTAGAAGCTGAGCAGCGGAGCCAGGTCGGACGCTCTCACCCCCTCCCTCAACAAGCGCTTCGCCTGGGCAATACGCAGGTGAGTGAGGTAGCGATGGGGCGGCATGCCGATTTCCTTACGGAAAGCTCGGCAGAGGTGAAACTTGTCGAACTCCGCGTGAGCCGCCAGGGCGTCGAGGCTGACCGAGCTGCTGAGCTCCGCCCGCAGGTACTCCAAGGCGCGCTTCACGGGGCGGGAGTAGTCCGGCTGGCGCTTGCTCAGGGGTCGCAAGGCAGCGATGGCTTCACTGACCAGAACCTCGAGGCTGAATGGATCCGCGCCGGCGCTCACGGCGTCCAGCAGGCGATGAAAGGGCGCCGCACGCTCGTCGCCAGCCTCGAGCTGGGGCGTGATCACGATGCCGGCTTCGTCGCGCGCCTGGAGCACCGCTTCCGTGGGCAAGCGCACGACCGTGAAGGTGGTCGGCCCGGAGTGGGCCAGGTGCTGCACGACGTCTCCCGGCTGCTTGAGCAAGACCGCGCCAACGCTCGAGCGCCAGGCGCGTCCGTTGCCCCACCACTCGGTGGCGCCGCGCTCGATACGCCCGACGCCGTAGTGCTCCTTCATCCCCGTGTGCCGGGAAGACGTCGTGCCGAGACCCGCGCTCAGACCGGGTAAGCTGACGGGGATTTCGACCAGGTGATCCACGCGACTCACTCAAGCATCCGAGGAGGCGCCGCGCTTGTACGTTCTTGGCAAACGACGCGCGACGCGGGTTTCCGCCAAGCAGCGACAAGCCGCGCGCTCAGCCGCGCCTCATGACGAGCGCGGGCAACACACGCCCGCACTCTGGAAAGGACCTGACGATGAACATCGCGATGGGCTGCATGGGGCTGAGTGGACCCTACGGCAAGACGAACGACGACGAGAGCATCCGCGTGATCCACGCGGCGCTGGAGCGAGGCGTGAACCTGCTCGACACCGGCGACTTCTACGCCTCGGGGCACAACGAGCTGCTGGTCGGCAAGGCGATCGCCGGGCGCCGCGATCAGGTGCGGCTGTCGGTGAAGTTCGGAGTGATGCTGGGTGCCGATCGCAGCTGGGGCGGCATCGACGCGCGCCCCGCGGCGCTGAAGAACTTCCTGGCGTATTCCCTGGTGCGCCTCGGCACCGATCACGTGGACGTGTATCGCCCCGCGCGCCTCGATCCCGCGGTGCCCATCGAAGACACCGTCGGCGCGATCGCCGATCTGGTGAAGGCGGGCTACGTGCGCGCCATCGGCCTCTCGGAGGTCGGCCCGGAGACGATCCGCCGGGCGGCGAAGGTGCACCCCATCTCCGATCTGCAGATCGAGTACTCCATCGCCAGCCGCGGTCCGGAGGGGGAGATCTTTCCGCTGCTCGACGAGCTCGGGATCGGCGCGACGCTCTACGGCGTGCTGTCCCGTGGGCTGCTCTCGGCGAGCCCGCTCAAACCAGGCGACGCCCGAGCCCACATGCCGCGTTTCTCCAAGGAAAATGCCGCGACCAACGAGAAGCTGGTGAGCGGCCTCGTCGGCCTGGCCAGACGCTGGGGCATCACCCCGAGCCAGCTCGCCATCGGCTGGGTGCTCGCCCGGGTCCCGCGTCTGACGCCGCTGCTCGGCATGCGCACCCTCCAGCAGCTCGACGAGGCCCTCAGCGCAAGGCCCCTCAGCGCCGATCAGCTCGCCGAAGTCGAAGCCATCGCCCCCGCCAGCGCCTTCGCCGGAACGCGCTATCCCCCAGCGCACATGGCCGCGCTGGACAGCGAGAAGAGCGGCTAGTCCAGGATCACCTGGTTCGGCTCACCAAGATTGAGGTTGCGGCCGATCTGGCCATACTGCGTCGACCCCCAGCACCAAAGCTCATCTGCGGTGCGCGCGCATGCGTGCTCGAGCCCCACGGAAACTCCACGCACGGCGCTCAGCTCCGGCGGCCTGGCGCCCACTTCGAGGGAATGAGGCGCCCAGCAGCCGAGCTCTGCAGAGCTCGTCACTGCGCAGGACTCGAACCCACCCACGCTGACGTCACTGACCGGCTCCTCGAGCGATCGCTCGCTCGGGACGTCGATACGCTCGTCAGGTGTGCTCCCCCAACAGAAGAGCCGCCCGTCGATCAAGAGGGCGCAGAGCTGATCGGCGGTGGCGCTGGCCAGGCGCAGGACGCCCGCAGGGAGATCGATGCGCGTCGGGGTGTCCACGCTGTGCGGTACCACATCTCCCAGAACGCCGGTGCTAGCGGACCCCCAGCAGTAGATCTCACCGTCGACCGTCAGCGCGCAGCTGAAGGCGCGCGCTGCGATCACCTGCTGCGCCTGTGGGAGTCCCTGCACGCTCAGCGGCACCGCGCTCTGCTCGAAGCCGTGCCCCAGCTGGCCCCTCCCCCCCCGACCCCAGCACTCGACACTCCCATCGCGGATCAGCGCGCAGTTGTGGGCGCCTCCGACGCTGAGCTGGTTCACGCGGCGACGCAGCTCAGTCACTTCCGCGGGGTACTGCACATCCTCATAGCTACCTGCCTGCCCCGAGTCCGAGCGGCCCCAGCACCACACGCTTCCCTCCAGCGTGAGCACGCAGCCATGCGCCCCGCCGGACAGCACGCTGTGCACAGCAACGTCCAAGCGACGTACGTCCCGCGGCTCAGGCCTACTGGGCTCGATCCAGTTTCCAAGCTGACCCTCGTCACCGCGGCCCCAACACGCCACCTTGCCACTGCGGCGCAGCGCGCACGTGTGCTCATGCCCCACCGAGAGCGTCACCGGAGCGCTGGTCGGCAACAGCTCCTCCGCACTCGGCTCAGGGGAAGTCACCTGGCCGCCGCAGGCCACGCAGAGCCACCCCGCACCAACCAAGGAGCGAACGCGCATGGCGCAGCATAGCGCGAGCAACGAAGTTCCTCGAGGTCGCGTGGAGCGTCGTTTCCCCGGGGGCCAAGCCACCCCAGAATCAAGAGACGCCTCAGTCAGCCCGCTGGACAGCGAGAACTGATGCTCGCCTGGGGTTCACTCCCCGGGCGCTGGCGTCCCAGCTTCCTCCAGCACTTCCGCGAGCCAGGCCTCAGCGCTCGGTCGATCGGCAAACACACGCTGGGGGAATGGGGGTGAGGTGAGCCATGTGATCGCCGTGATCATCCCACGGATCACCGGCTTCGGAGCCACGAGCGCGCTGGCGAGCAGACGCCCACGCACCTTCTCGGTGTCCTCGTCGAGGTAGCTCGCCATGCGCCGGCGCTGCTTGGAGCCGAGGCCGCTTCCCCCTTCCGTGAGGTGCAGCGTGACATGAGGCCCACGGGGCAGCTGCGCGCGCCGTTCGGCGACGAAGGCGTCGATGTCTTCATCCGTGACCGGATGCTCCGGCCACACGATCAGGACCAGCGGCCACTTCGAGTCGTCAATCAGCACGCGCGCCATGGAAGCCGCGGGCATAGCTGGCCGTCAGCCGTAGAGCAACTCCTGCCGGGATGCCGAACAGCGCCGATTGGCACCTCGCCGACGACCTCTTTCTCCGCCACGAGCTCGCGCATGGCGGCGTTGGGGCGGCACCGCATCGTCCCCAATCCATGGCCGGGAACGGCGCCACGGCGCGCCAGCCTTGACTAAGGGCGCGCAGTGCCTAACCTTCCCCGGACCTGCCGAAAGACAGCTTCGCCATGGGGGCGATCGGTTTCGACGTGGGGACTGAAGGACAATTTGCGTGTGATGGCGCCCGATCCATCTCTAAGCGGGCCGTTACTAATTGCGAACGACAACGCGATCGCCATGGCTGCCTGAAAAACAGCCTAGCCGTCCGAGGGTGAGATTGTCTTGGTAACCTAAGGGCGTCACTACAAAGACTGGGTCACGCGAGAGCGCTCTCGATAGCGTGACCGAGATCAGTGAGAGCTAGGTCGTGGCCGAATCCACGAACCGTGTCTCAGAGGTTCTGAGGCTACGCACGTGAACGAAGGTTGTTTGGATGCCTTGCGGACCGGGGTTCGATTCCCCGCGCCTCCACCATGTTCGGATGCCCTAGCGGGCATCCTCCCATACCGCGGGGAATTGTTTCATTGCCCGCCTCGCAAGCGAGGCGGGGCCTCGCGCCTCCACGACAAAACCCCAGGGAAACCTGGGGTTTCGTGTTTTGTGGGGAGCAGGTCCCTGACTCAGGTCCCTGAGGAGGACGAGTGG
>JAGQIY010000909.1 GCA_020430865.1 Myxococcales bacterium | reverse complement strand
GTCCCCACAGGTCTCGCAGCTGCCACAGCTCTCGACCTCGCAGCAGTTGCCATCGACGCAGAAGCCGTTGTCACAGTCGGCGCCGCTCTGGCAGCTGTCGTGGTCGAGCACCAGCTCCCAGGTGTCGCCGAAGGGATCAGGGTCGCCTTGCGGCAGCGTCGTCCCGGCGCTGCCACCAAACAGCACCGCGACGTCCCTTTCCGAGTCGTAGCTGAAGCCGAAGTAGCTGCGGCCCTCGGGACCGATGAGGGTGGGGATTTCTGTCCAGGTGTCGGGGAACGCCACTTGCCAGAGCTCGCCGTTGGCGCTGGTTCCGTTTTGGCCTCCGAAGAGCACGCCGACGCCACGGGCGGCGTCGTACAGGAAACGATGGCCGAAGCGTGGGCTGGGGCGTGACGTGCTGTTGCCGAGCGTCGTCCAGGTCGTGCCGCCGATCTCCCAGTAGTCGCCCAGGGCCCCGCAGGTCTGGTCCATGCGGCAGGGGCGCCCGCCGAACAGATAGCTCTTGTCCGCGACAGGATCCCAGACCAGCGCGCCGTCGCGTCGGGCGCTCGGCTTGGTGCTGAGACTGGGATAGATCCAGTAGCTTCCCGGCGCGCGCTGCCCGGTGAAATCCCGCACCCTGGAGGTGATGTCATCGCCTCCGAAGCTGAGCATGCGCGGCGCCGCACCGGCTTCGTAGGCGAGCGCACGGCCGGCCAGGCTGAAGCCCGGGACCGTAGTATCCGTGGGGATCCAAGCGCCGCCGGACCAGTAGTGGGAGGCGTTGCTCGGCGTGTTGACGAAGCTGCCCCCGACCACGTTGACCCCGCCGAGCGCCGGATCGAAGGCCGCGTCGGCGCACACGCGCGCTGGAATCGAGCCGCTCTCGAGCTCGGTCCAGTCCACCCCGTTCCACTCCCAGGTATCGTCCAGGAGTCCGCAGTTGCCCTGGGAGCAGCCCCAGCCGCCGAACAGGATGCTGACCTTGAGCAGCGGATCGTAGGCGAACGCGGCGCCGCTTCGGGGCGGGGGCGAGTGAGCCGGTTCACGCTTCACCCAGCGCCGCAGCGGCGTGATGCGCTTCTGCTGTGGCCCGGCGCCCGCGGCATGTGGCGCGGCGCGGTCGACCAGGGGCTGCGGGATGCTCGGATCATCCCCGTCACCGCAACCCAGGGGCCATAGTGGAGTCAGAGCTAGCAGTGCCAGGCGCAGTCGATTCACGACCTTCCCAGCGTCTCAAGCTGCGCTCTCCCCCCCAATACCCAATCTGGGGTAGGCGGCTCGGCTGCGAAGGTCGCCGAGACTGACTATCGCGCTAGTCGTAGCCGCGGCGTTCCCGCTCGAGCTCCGCCAGGCGTGCGATCACCCCGCGAGCCACGATCTCCAGCACCTTGCGCACCACGGCAGCCCGCTTGGCCTTCGCGCCACCGAACGAGAGGTGACTCTTGGCGCGCTTGCCCTTGGGCAGGCGGCCGATCGCCGTGCACGTGACCTGAACCACGTCACCCTTGGTCTCGATCTCGAGCTTGGTGACGGCGAAGCGATACTCGATGCGGTTGCCGGTCCCGGCGCCCCACTTGACCCGTCGCACCTCGCGCTTCAGTGCGCGACGCAGGTGCTTCTTGTAGACCCACCAGCCTTGGATCTCGCGCGGAAAATCCAGACGGTCGAGCACGACCTCGGGGCGCCCCTTCGGCATCTCCCGCTTGCTCAGCTGGACGGCGTCGGGCGTGCTCTGCGCAGCGGCCTGCGGCGCTGCTCCGCACAGCACCGCGAGGCAGACCCAGAGCGCTGCCCAGCGGTCGTACCATCGCATGGGGTGTGCCTAACCTTCGTGCGTGGAGCGGGCCAAGAACTCCGCAGGGGCACGCCGCTCGGCGCGCGCGAGCTGCGACGTGGTCCGCCCAATGGGGCTGAAGCGCCACGATTCGGGGGAGTTGCGGGCTTGACGCAACGCGGCTATAGCCACACCCACGCCGTGTCGAGCCAATGTGAGCGAACTCAGGCGGCACGGAGCACGAACCATGAAGATCTCGGCGTCGGGGACGGAGACGGAGGTGGACGTCGCGGTCATTGGCGGCGGAGTCAATGGCACCGGCGTCGCCCGGGACTGCGCGCTGAGGGGTCTGCGGGTGGCGCTCTTCGAACGCAACGATCTGGCGTTCGGCGCGAGCGGCAACTCGAGCGGGATGATCCACGGCGGTCCGCGCTACCTCACCTACGATCCCGACGTCACCTACACGTCCTGCCTCGACTCCGGGCACATCCAGCGCATCGCTCCACACCTGTTGTTTCGCATCCCGTTCCTCACGCCGGTGCACGCGGGGCCGTTCGCCCGCCCGACCCTCGAAGGCTACGACGCGTTCTTCGCGCTCTACGACAAGTACCAGCCGCTGAAGCGCGGCAAGCCTCACGTGCGGCTCGGCGCGGACGAGATCCGGGAGCTCGAGCCCGGACTGAAGGGTGACATCTACGGGGGCATCACCTTCGACGAGTGGGGGATCGACGGCGCCAGGCTGTGCGTCGGCAACGCCATCGACGCGATCGAGAACGGCGCTTCCGTGCGGGTACACACCACCGTCACGCAGATCCTGCAGCGCGACGACGGTCGTGTGCGGGGAGTCGCGTTCAAGAATCGCGAGACCGGCGAGCAGGGCGTGTGCACGGCGAAGCTCGTCGTGAACGCTACCGGCGCCTGGGCGCCGATCACGGCCACGCTGGGCGGGCTCGAAGCGAAGACGGCGAGGGTGCGTCCCGGCAAGGGCATTCACGTGATGTTCGACCGCCGTCTGACCAACTACGCGATCGTTGCTCAAGCCATCGACGGTCGTCAGGTGTTCCTCGAGCCCTGGCAGAACCTCACCATCATCGGCACCACGGACGACGACTACTACGGCGATCTGGACCACGTCGTCGCGACGGCAGACGAGGTGCGCTACCTGGTGCAAGCCGTCGCCCGGGTCTTCCCCTCGATCCGCGATGCGCGGGCGATCGGGACGTATGCGGGGGTGAGGCCCACGTTGTACGCCTGGGGGCCCAACGAGGATGGCCTGAGCCGCGAACACGAGGTCGTCGATCACGAGAAGCACGGCGCTCCAGGCCTGTTCTCCATGATCGGAGGCAAGCTGGCGAGCTACCGTATTTTCTCTGAGGAAATGACGGACATCCTCGCCCGCGAACTCGGGAACTCACGCCCCTGCCGGACGCACAGCTCGTCTCTGCCGGGCGGAGACGAAGAACTGAGTCCCCTGGGGCTCGCCAAGCGCTACGAGATCGAGCCCGTCACGGCCACCCGCCTGGAGTACCGACATGGCTCGCGCAGCATTCGCATCCTGGAGCGCATGCAGCGTGATGTGCGGCAGCGCGCGGTCGTGTGTCCTTGCGAGCCAGTGACCGAGGCCGAGGTGCGCTACGCGGTGGAGAAGGAGCTCGCGACGAGCGTCGAGGACGTCTCGAGACGCACGCGACTCGGCCTCGGTGCGTGCGGAGGGATGCGCTGCGCGGCCCACTGCGGTCGTATCGTCGCCGAGTTGACCGATCGTTCCCCCGCCGAGGGGCACGCCATGGCTGCTCACTTCTTGGAGCAGGCAGCCAAGAGACGGCTCTCCACCCTGGGGCCCGAACAGGCGCGGCAGGAAGCTCTCGCGCTCGCCGCTCAGCGCGCACAGGTGGGGGTCGAGACTTGAGCCGGGTGCTGGTCGTCGGCGCCGGCATTGCGGGCGCCGCAGCTGCCTGGGGCGCGCGGAGCAACGGCGCCGACGTGACGTTGGTGTGCGACCGAGCTGGCGCGAGCGAGCTGACCAGTGGCGCGTGCGACTTCAGGCACTGGCAAGAGCCCGGGGCGTCGAGCTGCGAGCTGCCGCCTGGCTTGCTCCAGTTCTGGGGAGCCGCGAGTCTCGGCGTGTTGCCGGAGCGGGGTAGCCTGGTGGTCACGCGCCAGGGCTTCGTGCGTCCCGCTCGAGGCGTGCTGACGGGGATCCTGGATCTCGGGCGAGTCGCTGGTCGGGAGCTTGGTGTCCCCGACCTCGAGCGCGAGGACTGGGATGGCATCGCGCTCTGCAGAGCGCTGAGTCGAATCCCCGAGGTTGCAGCTTCGAGGACGCGCTTCGTCCCCATACGCTTGCCGGTCCTGCGCCAGCTCGCGGAGCAGAGCTGTTGCGCCGCCGATCTGGCTGCCAGCCACGACACAGCAGAGCGAGTGGACTGGCTCGCCGAGAAGCTGAGTCGGCACGGCGTCGATGGCTGGTTGCTCGGGCCGTGGCTCGGGCTGCGACAGCCCGCGAGCGTCGCGATCGAGGCGCAGCTAGGCATTCCGGTGGGCGAGACGCTGAGCGATGTCGGCGATGCGGCGGGCAGTCGGCTCGGACGCGCCCTGGAGGCCTTCCTCGACACTCTGGGCGTCGAACGGATCACGGCGCGCGTCGATCGCCTGGCGCGGGTGGGGCGGCGCTGGGAGCTGCGCCTCGCGCCTGGCGCGCCTCGGGCGAAGCTCAACGGGGAGAGCCTCGTCCTCGCGTGCGGCGGCTTGGTCGCCGGTGGTCTGGTCGCTACGCGCTCCCGCAAGGGAGAGCGTGGAGGTGCGCGCCTGGCCCTGGGTTTCGAGAGTGAAGCGTTCGAGATGGCGCTGGATGGCCGAGACCTGGACGGGACCTCCAGCCTGCACGGCCTGGACTTCGAGCACCTCGGACGGGGCCTGCTGGAGCGTGCGGGCCTCGCCGCCCGGGGGGCTGAGCGGGCCGACTCGATTCCCACGCGGATATTCTCGGCGGATGCGGCACTCGGCGGCGCGTTCGCCGCGGGGGATGTGCTGGCGGGGATCCCGCGCACCCTGCTGGCGGCCGCGCACTCCGGCGTTTGCGCTGGACTCGAGGCCTCCGTCACGCCCTGAGCTCGAAGGGGGGCTCACTCATAGTAAGCGCGACGCACGGCGCGTTCCGACGCCGAAGTGCGTGCGGCAGCACGGCCGCGTCCGGGAGCCACGAGGCGGGGGCCGGACGGACGATTGATTCTCTCGGCGGTTCCGAGCTACGCTGGCGTAGGTGCAGGCCGGGAACGCTTTGGAAGCCGGGGGCGACCCACAGATCAAGGGACTCGCGTTCAACTCCGTGATCGACGCCGTGCGCTCGCTGCGGGGAGAGGGCGGGGTCGAGGAGCTGCTCGGCGCGCTCCCGAGGGGTCTCGCTCTGCGGCTCCGGCAGCAGGAGATCCTGGTCTCCGGCTGGTACCCGGTGGCGACCTACTGCGAGTTGCTGGCTGGTGTGCGGCGGGTTGGCGGCGAGGCGTTCCTGCGGGAGGTCGGCGCGGTGTCGATGAGGTCGGATTTGACCTCGATTCATCGTCTCTTGCTGCGGATGCTGTCGCCTGCCACGGTGATGACGATCTCCCAGCGCATGTTCCCGAGGTACTTTACCATGGGGAAAATAGAGACCGCAGAGAAGGGAGATCGCTACCTGCGAGCCCGTTACTCGGGCTGCAAGGGCTGGAGCCGCGACATGTGGGTGGAGCAGTTCGCTGGGGCGGAGTGCTTCCTGCAGCTCGCGGGAGCCAAGTCCGTCACTCTCCGCGCGCTCCTCGGGGGGAGAGATGGCGACACCGAGGCGGTGGTCGAGGCCCGCTGGGGCTAGCCGGCCATCCTCTCGGCCCGGAAGAGCTGGCGTTGCAGTCGCCCAGCATATCGGGTAACCCGAGGCCCCTGGCGGCGTCCGCGGGTCGCCGCGGTTCGCGCTCCCTGGAGCGGCGAATCACCTCGACGAACCATCGAGACCGTCGATGGATGTCATCCAACCTTTCGACTTTTCCGATGCCTCCTGCAGGCGCACACTCCCGGGGCAGATCGCTCCTACGCAAAGGACTCTCGAATACATGGCCAATCAGTCGTTGGACTCGTTTTCCACCAAGAGTGAGCTCGAGGTCGGCGGGAAGAAGCTCGCTTACTTCAGCCTGCCAAAGTTCGCCGCCTCGTCCGGGGTGGACATCGCGAAGCTCCCGTACTCCCTGAAGATCCTGCTGGAGAACCTGCTCCGCCACGAGGACGGCAAGGCGGTTGCCAAGGACGACGTGCTCGGGTTGGCGAAGTGGGACCCCAGCGCGGCCCCGAGCACCGAGATCGCGTTCCATCCAGCGCGCGTGGTGCTCCAGGACTTCACCGGTGTACCCGCGGTGGTCGACCTGGCTGCCATGCGCGACGCGATGGCGGAGATGGGCGGGGACGCCGCCAGGATCAACC
Source organism: Myxococcales bacterium (assembly GCA_020430865.1). Next base: position 4,165 of record JAGQIY010000909.1, on the reverse strand, counting down.
CGCTGTTCCCGTCGGAGCTGGTCATCGATCACTCGGTCCAGATCGACTACTTTGGCAGCAACGACGCGCTCAGCCTGAACACGAAGCTCGAGTACCAGCGGAACCTCGAGCGCTACCAGCTGCTGCGCTGGGGACAGACCTCGTTCAACAATTTCGAGGTGGTTCCCCCCGGAACCGGAATCGTGCACCAGGTGAACCTGGAGTACCTCGCCCGCGTCGTCTTCGATCAGGACGGCGTAGCCTACCCGGACAGCCTGGTCGGTACCGACAGCCACACCACGATGATCAACGGCATCGGGGTGCTGGGTTGGGGGGTTGGCGGTATCGAGGCCGAGGCCGCCATGCTCGGGCAGCCGATCAACTTGCTTGTGCCGAACGTGATCGGCTTCAAGCTTCACGGCAAGCTGCCCGAAGGAGCAACCGCCACGGACCTCGTGCTCACCATCACGCGCATGCTGCGCGACAAGGGCGTCGTGGCGAAGTTCGTCGAGTTCTTCGGTGAAGGACTCGACAGCCTGCCGCTTGCCGACCGGGCGACCATCAGCAACATGAGCCCCGAGTTCGGCTCGACCTGCGCCATCTTCCCGATCGACGCCCAGACGGTGGACTACGTGCGCTTCAGCGGTCGCTCCGAGGAGACGGCCCAGCGCATCGAGGCCTACGCCAAGGCTCAGGGGCTCTACCGCACGTCGGATACCCCTGACCCCAGCTACACCGACACGCTGACGCTGGATCTGGCGACGGTGAAGCCCACCATCAGCGGTCCGAAGCGCCCGCAGGACAAGGTGCTGCTCGAGGAGGCGGCGCAGGCCTGGGAGAAGACGCTCGAAGAGCTGCTCACGGCCAGCAAGCAGGATGTTTCGGCGAAGTCGAAGACGGTCGCCGTCGAGTTCGCGGGCGAGAAGTTCGAGCTGGGACACGGGGACGTCGTGATCGCCGCGATCACCAGCTGCACCAACACCTCGAACCCCTCGGTGATGATGGGCGCAGGTCTGCTGGCGCGGAACGCCGCCGCCAAGGGGCTCCAGGTCAAGCCCTGGGTCAAGACCAGCCTGGCGCCAGGGTCTCGCGTGGTCACGCGCTACCTGGCGAAGTCCGGCATGCTGAACGAGCTCGAGAAGCTCAAGTTCAACGTCGTCGGCTATGGCTGCACCACCTGCATCGGCAACAGTGGTCCGCTGCCCGAGCCCGTCAGTCAGGGCATTCGCGAAGCCAACCTGGTCGCGGTCAGCGTGCTGAGCGGCAATCGCAACTTCGAGGGCCGCATCAACCCCGACGTGCGCGCCAACTACCTGGCGAGCCCGCCGCTGGTCGTTGCCTATGCCCTCGCGGGGCGCATGGGCTTCGACTTCGAGAAAGATCCGCTCGGAAAGGACTCAGACGGCAAGGACGTGTTCCTCAAGGACATCTGGCCTTCCCCCGCCGAGGTGCAGCAGACGCTGCAGGCAAGCCTGGATCGCGAGATGTTCTCCGGCGAGTACGCGCACGTCTTCGAGGGCGACGAGAGCTGGCGCGGCATTCAGATCCCTGACGGCGATCGCTTCGGCTGGGATCCCAAGAGCACCTACGTGCGACGACCCACGTTCTTCGATGGTCTGTCGAAGGAACCGGCAGCCGTCACCGACATCGAGGGCGCGCGCGTGCTGGCGATGCTCGGAGAGTCGGTCACCAGCGACCACATCTCCCCCGCGGGTTCCATCGCGGAGAACTCCCCCGCTGGCAGGTACCTCAAGGAGCACGGCGTGGAGAAGAAGGACTTCAACTCCTACGGCTCGCGACGCGGGAACCACGAGGTGATGGTGCGCGGTACCTTTGCAAACATCCGTCTGCGCAATCAGCTGGCTCCCGGCACCGAAGGCGGATGGACTCGCCACCTTCCCGATGGCGAGCAGCTCAGTATCTTCGATGCTGCGGAGAAATACCGGGCGGAAAATATTCCGCTGGTCGTGCTCGCTGGCAAGGAGTACGGGTCGGGCTCGAGCCGGGACTGGGCCGCCAAGGGCACCTTCATGCTCGGCATTCGCGCGGTGATCGCACAGAGCTACGAGCGCATCCATCGCTCCAACCTGATCGGCATGGGGGTGCTCCCCTTGGAGTTCGTGGATGGTCAGAGCCGTGAGTCTCTCGGCCTGAACGGAGAGGAGGTCTTCGACATCTCGGGCATCGCCGACGGCCTGAAGCCCGGCAAGCGGCTGAAGGTGACCGCCAGGCGCGCCGACGGCACGAGCGTGGAGTTCGAAGCGCTCACACGCATCGATACGCTGGTGGAGCTCGACTACTACCGCCACGGCGGCATCCTGCAGTACGTATTGCGTCAGCTCGCCAGCTGAATCCGTGCGGATATAATGTAGCCAGCCCTGGCCGAACTAGGTTCGCCAGGGCTGGCTTGCGTCTTGCGGGACCTCGAAGAGGCTCGGCTGCGTGCCGGGGCTGTTTTCTTGCCGGGGGGGAGGGGAGCGGCGACTACTTCTTCATCACGCCGCGAACGATCTGATAGCCGATCGACAGCGCGAAGTCGGAGCCGCCGGTCGGGTTCTTCGGGATCTTCCGCGCAACGCCGAGGTGCGTCTCGCTGAGGTCCTCTTCGCCTTCAGCTCCGTGCTTCTGCTTGTCTTTGTCTTGCTGCTTGGGCGCGCTTCCTGGGGGGCCCTCGGCGGGGAGATGGTTGTCGAGATCGCTCTCGCGGAGCACACCGAAGCTCGTGTCTCTGGCGTAGGCAGCTTCGACGAGGACATCCGGCTTGATGCCCTTGGCCTGGATCGCGTAGCCGCTGGGTGTGTAGTAGCGCATCGTCGTCAGGCGCAGGCCTGCGCCGCCAGGCAGATCCAGGATCGACTGCACGCTGCCCTTTCCGAAGGTTGGAGCTCCCACGATCTTGGCGCGCTTCTGATCCTTCAAGGCGCCCGCCACGAGCTCTGCCGCGCTCGCCGAGTACTCGTTCACCAGCACCACCATGGGGCCTGACTTCAGAGCGCCGCCTGGCTTCGCGCTGACCTCGTCGACCACCTGACCGCGGTGCCGCGTGGAGTAGATCACGCCCGAAGTCAGGAACTCGTCGGCGACCGCGCTGCACTCGTCGACCAGGCCGCCAGGGTTGTTGCGCAGGTCGAGGATGGTGCCCTTCAGGGGGCCGCCCGCCTTCTTTCGGAGTTGGCCGATGGCTTCGAGGAGCTCCGCGTGGGTTCCCGACTGGAAGGCCTTGATGCGCAGGTAGGCGATTCGGCCGTCCAGTAGCTCGGAGGCCACGCTCGTGACCTGAATGACCTCCCGCTCGAGATTGAAGTTCAGCAGCTTGCTCACGCCCTTGCGGCGGATGGTCAGCATGATCTTCGTACCTGGCTTCCCGCGCATGCGCTTCACCAGGTCGTCGGTGGGCTTGCCCCGGACGTTCTCGCCATCGATGGCGACGATCCGGTCTCCTGAACGGATCCCCGCCCTTTCCGCAGGGGAACCTTCGATGGGAGCAATAACGGTGACTTGCTCGTCTCTCAGGTCGACCTCGACACCGACGCCCCCGAAGCGGCCCTCGGTGTCGGACTGGAACAGACTGTAGTCCTGAGCGGGAAGATACGAAGAGTGCGGATCGAGTTCAGCGACCATGCCCTTGATCGAGCCCTCCAGGAGCCGGGAGCGATCCACGGGCTCTACGTACTCGTTCTCCACCAGCACCAACACTCGCGCCAGCTGTCCGAGGAACGCGTAGGGGCTCTCCTGGGCTGCGACTGGCTTGGCCAGGGCGCTGTGCGCGCCACCCGTAACGGCTCCCCCCGCGAAAGCGACGGCCACGAGACCGCTCACCTGCAACCAGCGCCGGGCCCGCCTCCAGGCATGTGGACGGCGAGTCTGCGACGCCGCGTCCGTGGGCGGATGGATCAGCCGTTGAACACTCAGTCCCGACGATTGGCGACTGAGCGAGCTGGGGCGCCCGAGGTGGTGAGGGGTTGGGACATCAGAGCTAGCGCGCATGCAGCCCAACCCTTACTCCATGGCTCCCCCCACCGCACCCGACGCAAGCACGCCTTCAGCCAGCCCACGCGGAGCAAGCACCCGCACGGCCAGAGAAGCACCGCAGCCAGAGAAGCACCGCAGCCAGAGAAGCACCGCAGCCAGAGAAGCACCGCAGCCAGAGAAGCACCGCAGCCAGGGATGCAACCCTCGCCCGGAG
>JAGQIY010000908.1 GCA_020430865.1 Myxococcales bacterium | reverse complement strand
GGCTGGCCTCACCCCCGGAAAACGAGTACATGGCGCGCCATGATCTCCCCCGCCGAGCGCGCCGCGTTGGAAGAGCTGTTCAAGGAGGTGCGCGGCGCCTCCAGCGCGCGCAACTGGAGCCGCGGAGTGGAGATGGCGCGAGCTGGGCACGTATTCGGGGCCGAGGAGGACGAGGACTCCATCAGCCTCAAGGTCACCGATCCAAAGCTGCGCATCGCGCCAGTGGCGACGCTGTTCGTGGAAGACGCCGAGTGGGACTGCAGCTGCGGCGGAGACGACCCGTGCGCCCACGTCGCCGCGGCAGCCATCGCGCTGAAGCGCGCGCGGGAGGAAGGCCAGGCGCTACCCGAGCCGCCACGCAGCCTGGGAAAGCTGATCTATCGCCTGAAGACGTTGCCCGAAGGCGCCGAGCCGGCGGAGCAGGTGCTCCTGATCCGCGTGAAGCAGCAAGGCGATCAGGAGACGCTGGTCGAGGGCTCCATCGCGTCGCTGTTGAAGAACGACAGCGGGGCGCAGGCCCTGGACGTGGAGCAAGCCGATCTGCAGCTGGATCGCGCTCTGTCCGGACGCCCGAGCGGCAGCTTGCCCCCCGACTTCTTCCTCGGCCTTCTGCGTTCCCTCGCGGAAGTGAAGTACCTGGAGCTGAACGGCAAGGCCTGTCGCGCGTCCGCCGAGAGCGTCTCGCCCAGGGCGCGAGTCGAAGCCACGAAGAACGGCTTTCGCGTGACCATCGAGCGGCACCCCGACGTGCTGCGGGTCGTGCTGCCGGGAGTCGCCCTGGTGAAGACCAGCGAGGGCGACGTGCTCAAGTCCCTGCGCGGCACCGAGCTCACCGGCAAGCGGCTGCAGAACCTGCCGAGCACCCGCGAGTACCCGAAGGCCAAGAGCGCCGAGCTGATCACGACCATCTTGCCTGCGCTGCGCGAGAAGATGGACGTCGACGTGCTCACCGACGAGCTGCCCCAGGCGGCGCGACACCTGAGGCCGCGCGCGGAGGTGCAGATCACCCAGGAAGGCGGCAGCATCAGCGCGTTCGCCGTGCTGGTCTACGGGGATCCGCCCGTGGCGCGCGTGGATAACGACGAGCTGGTGATCCTCGGAGGCGCCGTCCCGGTGCGCGACACCGCCGAGGAAAAGCAGGTCGCCGATCGACTTCGTGAAGACCTGGGGCTCATCCCCGGGCGCCGCCAGCATTTCCACGCAGAAGCGGCGACGGAGTTCGCCACACGGCTCGACCGCTATCGTGGCCGCTCGGGGCGCGTCACCGGAGACGCCCCGGAGCGCTTCCTGCGCAAGGCCGAGCTCCACGCGCAGCTCGCCGTGAGCGGCTCCGACTTCTCGCTGACCTTCAGCGGCGAGTCCGACGACGGCAAGGCGGTGAGCGCGGACGCGGCGGCGGTGCTCAAGGCCTGGCAACAGGGCCTCGATCTGGTCCCGCTCACGGACGGAGGCTTCGCGCCGCTGCCCGCTGACTTCCTGAGCCGCCACGGGCACCGGGTGCTGATGCTGCTCTCGGCGAAGGAGCAGAAAGAAGAGCTCGCGGCTTACGCGAAGCCCCAGCTGCTGCAGCTTTGCCGCGACCTGGACTACCCGGCACCGCCTGAGCTTGCAGCGCTGGCTCCCCTCGTGGACGGCTTCGATGGACTGCCCGAAGCAACGCTGCCGAAGCGGCTGAACGCCGAGCTGCGGCACTACCAGGAGGCGGGCGTCGCCTGGCTCGGCTTCTTGCGCCAGGCAGGCCTGGGCGGCGTGCTCGCCGACGACATGGGTCTCGGGAAGACACTGCAAGCGCTGGCGAGCCTGCCGGAGGTGCGCGGCGGGGATCAGCGCAAGTGCGCCCTGGTGGTCTGCCCGACCAGCGTGCTGATGAACTGGCGCCGTGAGGCCAATAAATTCCGTCCAGATTTGTGCGTGTGCGTGTTTCACGGAGCCAGGCGGGAGCTGGATCCGGACGCCGACCTCGTGCTGACGAGCTACGCCCTGCTCAGACTCGATCGGGACGCGCTGGCCGCGGAGAAGTGGGACACGCTGATCCTGGACGAAGCCCAGACCATCAAGAACCCCGACAGCCAGGTTGCGCAGGCTGCCTTCTCGATCCCTGCGGAATTCAGACTCTCGCTTAGCGGCACGCCGGTGGAGAACCGCCTGGATGAGCTGTGGAGCCAGCTGCATTTCACGAATCCGGGCCTGCTCGGAGGTCGTTCGGACTTCGACGCTCGCTTCGCGCGGCCCATCGCGGAGGGGCAGAGCGGCGCCGCTCAACGCCTGCGAGCCCGGATCGCGCCCTTCGTCCTGCGCCGCCTGAAGCGGGACGTCGCTCCCGAGCTGCCGCCGCGCACCGACGTGACCCTGTACGTCGAGCTCAGCGACAGCGAGCGCGCGACCTACGACGCAGTGCGCGCTGCCACCGAGAAGGAGCTGGCGAGCCAGCTGGGCGCCGGAGGCAGCGTCCTGGCGGCGCTGGAGTCGTTGCTTCGCCTGCGCCAGGCCTGCTGTCACCCGGCGCTCTTGCCTGGCCACGTCGGGTCGGTGAGCGACACGCCGCCTTCCTCGAAGATCGCGCTGCTGGTGGATCACCTGGAGCGCGCCGCCGCCGAAAGCCACAAGAGCCTGGTGTTCTCGCAGTGGACCAGCCTGCTCGATCTCGCTGAGCCCGTGCTGCGCGCCGCAGGTCTCGACTTCGTGCGCCTCGATGGAAGCACCGCGAACCGCGATGCAGTCGTGCAAGCTTTCCAGGCGGAATCCGGCCCGCCGGTGATGCTCATCTCCCTGAAGGCCGGCGGCACCGGCTTGAACCTGACGGCGGC
>JAGQIY010000907.1 GCA_020430865.1 Myxococcales bacterium | reverse complement strand
GAGGTCAAGAACACGGGTGAGCGGCCGATCCAGGTCGGCTCTCACTACCACTTTGCAGAGACCAACGCCGCGCTCGACTTCGACCGACCGACGGCGCGGGGCTACCGCCTGGATATCCCTGCGGGAACGGCGGTTCGCTTCGAGCCAGGGGAATCACGGGAAGTGACGCTGGTCGCCTATGCGGGACGCCGCCACGTCTACGGGTTCCGGGGGTTGACCATGGGGCCGCTCGACGCCGCGGACGGAGGTGGCGAGTGACGACTGCCGGGCGTCGCATGGATCGCCGCGCCTACGCGGAGATGTTCGGACCGACCACGGGAGATCGCGTGCGCCTCGGCGACACGCAGCTGATCATTCAGGTCGAGAAGGACCACACTCAGTACGGCGACGAGGTCAAGTTCGGCGGAGGCAAGGTGATCCGCGATGGCATGGGCCAGAGCCAGCTGACCAACGCCGAGGCAGTCGACGTCGTGATCACCAACGCGCTCATCCTCGACCACTGGGGGGTCGTCAAGGCGGACGTGGGCATCAAGGACGGTCGCATCGCGGGCATCGGCAAGGCGGGCAACCCAGACGTACAGCCCGGGGTGGACATCGTGATCGGGCCGGGGACCGAGGCCATCGCTGGTGAGGGACAGATCCTCACGGCGGGCGGCATCGACGCCCACGTGCACTTCATCTGTCCTCAGCTGGTCGACGAGGCGCTGATGAGCGGCCTCACGACGCTCATCGGGGGCGGCACCGGACCGGCGACGGGCACGAACGCGACCACCTGCACGCCCGGCCCCTGGAACATCGCGCGCATGCTCCAGGCCGTCGACGGGCTGCCGATGAACTTTGGATTCCTTGGCAAGGGCAACGCGAGCCTCCCCGAGGCGCTGCTCGAACAGGTCGCGGCGGGGGCGATGGGCCTGAAGCTCCACGAGGACTGGGGCACGACGCCGGCGGCGATCGACAGTTGCCTGAGCGTCGCCGAGCAGACCGACATCCAGGTGGCGATCCATACGGATACGCTGAACGAGTCGGGCTTCGTCGAGGCAACGATCGCCGCGTTCAAGGGTCGAGCAATCCACACCTACCACACTGAGGGGGCCGGTGGGGGGCACGCTCCGGACATCATCAAGGCCTGCGCGGAACCCTACGTCCTGCCATCCTCCACGAATCCCACGCGTCCCTACACGGTCAACACGGTCGACGAGCACCTCGACATGTTGATGGTGTGTCACCACCTGAGTCCGAGCATCGCCGAGGACGTGGCCTTCGCCGAGAGTCGCATTCGCAGAGAAACGATCGCCGCAGAGGACATCCTGCACGATCTGGGCGCCATCAGCATGATCGCCAGCGACTCCCAGGCCATGGGACGGATCGGTGAGGTGATCACCCGCACCTGGCAGACGGCGCACAAGATGAAGGTGCAGCGTGGCTCTCTCCCCGGGGATCCGGCGGAGCATGACAACGCGCGAGCCAAGCGCTACATCGCGAAATACACCATCAACCCCGCGCTGACTCATGGCGTGGCCCACGAAATCGGCTCGGTCGAGCTGGGGAAGCTCGCGGATCTGGTGCTGTGGAAGCCGGCGTTCTTCGGCGCCAAGCCGTCCCTGGTGCTCAAGGCGGGCTTCATCGCCGCAGCGCCGATGGGCGACCCCAACGCCTCGATCCCGACGCCAGGACCCGTGCACTACCGGCCGATGTTCGGTTCGTTCGGGCGCGCCGCCTGCGCCACGAGTCAGCTCTACGTCTCTCAGCTGTCGCTCGATCAAGGCAAGCTCGATCCGCTCGGCTTGCAGCGACCGCTGGTGGCCGTGAAGGGTTGCCGCACGGTGCGCAAGCAGGACCTGATCCACAACTCCGCTACGCCCGAGATCGAAGTCGATCCGGAGACTTATCAGGTGCGCGCAGACGGTGACGTCCTGAGTTGTGAACCACTGGCGGAGCTGCCGCTCGCGCAGCGCTACTTCTTGTTCTGATGTTGAAACTCGAGAGGTTGGTACGGGGGGGAGAGGCCGATGGGGCCGCGCCCGCGCTCACGCTGGAGTTGCCGTTTCACTCGCGCAGCAAGAGCCGCCTGCGCGTGACTCTCTCCGATGGTCGCGACGCGGGTGTGTTCTTGCCACGGGGCACGGTGGTCCGTGGCGGCGATCGCCTGCTCTCGAGAGACGGTGAGCAGGTGCAGGTCATCGCGGCCAGGGAGCGGCTGAGTCGAGTTTCCGCCAAGGACCCGCTGGCGTTCGCTCGCGCCTGCTACCACCTCGGAAACCGCCACGTCCCCCTGGAGATCGGCGCTGGCTTTGCCTGCTACCTCCGCGACCCAGTCCTCGACCAGATGGCTCGGGGACTCGGCGTGCTGGTGGAGGAGGCGGTGCTCCCGTTCGAGCCCGAAGCAGGCGCGTACGCCGCTCCTGGGCACTCGCACTCCGCAGGGCACTCCCACTCCCACTCCCACTCCCACTCCGCCGGGACCTCGCGTGACGGCGCACGCTCGCACGACGAAGCGCAGCATGACGACTGACCCCTGCGCGAGCCCACTGCAGACGGCGCGGCTGTTGCAGCTGTGCAGCGCGGTGCTGCCGGTCGGCGCCTTCAGCTACTCCGGCGGTCTGGAGTCGCTCCAGGCCCAGGGCTGGGTCAACGACCAGGTGACGCTCGAGTCCTACCTCGATTCAGTCGGCGAACGTGGTCTCGCGTGCTTCGACTTGCCCCTGCTGGCACGCATGCGGCGCGCCCTGGAAGCGCGCGACGACCAGCGCCTCGAAGCGTGGTGCGCCTGGCTGGCCGCGGGGCGTGAGAGCCGAGAGTTCCTGGAGCAAGATCGTGCCCTCGGTCGAGCGGCGCTGCGCTTGCTCGCGGATCTTGGGCTGCCGGCGGCTCGGGCGGAGCGCGGAGGCTCCGAGGTCAGCTGGGCCCTGGGCTTCGCCATCGCCAGCGTGGACTGGCAGATCGACGAACGCTCGGCGCTGCTCGGCTACGCCTTCGGCTGGGCGGAGAACCAGCTCCAGGCAGCGCTCAAGCTCGGCATGCTCGGGCACACCTCCGCTCAGCGCATCTTGCTCGGGCTGGGCGCGCGCTGCGAGGCCTGGGCCGAGCGGGCCTTGGCGCTCGACGAATCAGAGATCGGTAGCTCCTTGCCAGGACTGGCCATCGCGAGCAGCCTCCACGAGGTGCAGTACTCGCGGCTATTTCGCTCCTAGGTAGATTGCATATGGAAAAACAACATACCTCACCCCCAAATCAGGGATCGGCCCAAGGACCGCTGCGCGTTGGTGTCGGGGGGCCGGTGGGCTCCGGAAAGACGGCGCTGGTCGAGTCTCTGTGTCGCGCGTTGCGCGAGCGGACGCGGCTCGCGGTGGTGACGAACGACATCTATACCCAGGAAGACGCCCAGTTCCTCACGCGTCACGGCGCCTTGCCGGAGGAGCGAATCATCGGAGTGGAAACCGGCGGCTGCCCGCACACCGCAATCCGGGAAGACGTGTCGCTCAACCTGGTGGCGGTGGACGAGCTCTCCACGCGCCTGGGTGAGCTCGACCTGATCCTGATCGAGAGCGGCGGCGACAACCTGGCGGCGACCTTCAGTCCCGAGCTGTCGGATCTCACGCTCTACGTCATCGACGTCGCCGCAGGGGACAAGATCCCACGCAAGGGCGGCCCTGGGATCACACGCTCCGACCTGCTCGTGATCAACAAGATCGACCTCGCACCCCATGTGGGGGCATCCTTGGAGGTCATGGACCGAGACGCTCGACGCATGCGCGGGGACGCCCCGTTCGTGTTCACCAACCTCAAGACGGGTCAGGGGCTGGATCACATCGTGGACTTCATCGCTCGACAGGGCATGCTGGACTTCGCGCCGCCCAGCGAGGGGGTCCTGTCATGATGTTGATCTCGGACAACGCCTGCTTCGGCGGTGCGGGCCTGGAGGCGCTGGAGGCTCGAGTCAAGCACGAGCTGGAGCTGCTCAGCTATCCAGGCAGAGACTGGGTGATCCCACGCACCGCACCGGACGGCAGCGAGGCGCTGAACGTCCTGGTGATCGGTGGGGGTCAAGGCGGCGTCGCGGTGGCGGCGAAGCTCGGGCTCGAGCGCGTCCGGGGCGTGCGCGTCGTGGACGCCAACCCGGCGGGACAGGCGGGTCCCTGGGTGACTTTCGCTCGCATGATCACCCTGCGCACGCCGAAGCACGTGAGCGGGCCGGATCTCGAGGTCCCGGCGCTGACGGTGCGCGCCTGGTACGAAGCCCAGCACGGGAGCGGGACCTGGGACGCGGTTGGATTGATCCCCAAGGAAACCTGGAATGACTACCTGTGCTGGGTACGCCGCATGTTCGGCGTGCAGCTGAGCTCGGAGACTCGCGCGGGGACCATTCACCACGATCCCACTTCGGGCCTGTTCGAGGTCCCGCTGACGTCGCCCAAGGGCGAGGAGCGCGTGTGGACTCGGCGCGTCGTGCTGGCGACGGGCATCGAGGGCTCCGGAGACTGGGCGGTGCCTGCGATCATCAAGGACGCGCTCCCGCAGGAGCGCTACGCCCACACCCGCTGGCCGATCGATTTCGACGCGCTCGTGGGCAAGCGTATCGGGGTGATCGGTGCCGGGGCGTCGGCGTTCGACAACGCCTCCGTGGCGCTCGAGAATGGCGCCGCCGAGGTGCACCTGTTCTTCCGTCGCAAGCGCCTGGTCACGGTGAACCCGTATCGCTGGGCGGAGTTCGTGGGCTTCCTCAAGCACCACGCGGATCTCTCGGACGCCGATCGCTGGCGCTTCGTCCAGCAGATCGTGAAGATGGGCCAGCTGCCGCCGGCAGATACTTTCCGCAGAGCAACGGCACACGAGGGGTTCCATCTGCATCCAGGCTGCGGCGTGGAGAAGGTGGAGCCCACTCAGCAGGGCTTGGTGCTCAAGGCCGGAGGCGAGAGTTACGATCTGGACTTCCTGATCGTGGGCACGGGCTTCGTCACCGATCTCTCGCGGCGCAAGGAACTCGCGGAGCTCGAGGGCAAGCTCCTGCGCTGGCAGGACGTCTACACTCCACCCGTCGAGCGCCGGAACGCCGACCTCGAGCGTCACCCGTACCTCGGTAGCCATTTCGAGTTCTTGCCGAGGGACGAGGCGGATGGCTTCGTGCGCTTCGTGTTCAACTACACGTTCGGCAGCTGGCTCAGCATGGGCTTCGGTGGCTCCAGCATCTCGGGTATGAAGTACTCCGTGGCCCGCATCGTCGCGGGCATCACCAAGAGCTTCTACACCGAGGACCTCGAGCAGTATTTCCACGGGCTAGAGAGCTTCGCCGCCGAAGAGTTCAGCGTCGACGATGAGTAGCGTGAGCGATCCCGGACCGACCGCAGAATCGAGCCTGGCGCTGCGCTCTCGGCGTGTCCTGCTCGACGGCCGCCTGGAGCCAGCGACCGTCGTGGTGCGTGGTGAGCGTGTGGAGGCGGTGCTGCCCGTCGATGCGAGCCTGAGCGAGGACACCCGGCTCCACGAGCTCGGGGATCAGGTGCTGATGGCCGGTCTCGTGGACACCCACGTCCATGTGAACGAACCTGGCCGCACCGACTGGGAAGGCTTCGTCACCGCCACCCGCGCGGCGGCGAGCGGTGGGATCACGAGTCTGGTGGACATGCCGCTGAACTGCTCACCAGTCACCACGTCGACCCACGCGCTGGATCAGAAGCTCGAGGCGCTGGCTGGCCGGGGCACAGACGGTGGCGGCGAGAGCGAGCTGTTCGTCGACACCGCGTTCTGGGGCGGAGTGGTGCCCCACAACGCGGCCGAGCTGCGCTCCCTCGCGGAAGCGGGGGTCCGAGGCTGCAAGGCGTTCATGATCGACTCGGGCATCGATGAGTTCCCGGAGGTCGGGGAAGCGGAGCTGCGGCGCGCGATGCGCGAGCTCGAGCGGGCTGGCGTGCCCCTGATCGCCCACGCGGAGCTGGACGTGGGCGCGCCGACGCCGAGCGGCGACCCGCGCAGCTACTCCAGCTACTTGAGCTCCCGGCCGCCGGAGTGGGAGATCGCCGCGGTCGAGCTCCTGATCAAGCTCTGCCGCGAGACCGGCTGCCCCGTGCACGTGGTGCATCTCTCGGCTGCGGGCGCGCTCCCTCTGGTCGACTCCGCGAAGCAGGCGGGGCTGCCGATCACGGTGGAGACCTGCCCCCACTACCTGTGCCTCAGCGCCGAGGAGATCGAGGACGGCGAGACCCAGTTCAAGTGCGCGCCGCCGATTCGTGAGGCGGCGAACCGCGAGCTGCTCTGGCAAGGCCTGGAGGCAGGCCTGATCGACTGCATCGTCTCTGACCACTCGCCCTGCACGCCCGCGCTGAAGCAGCGTGAGCTTGGCGATTTCGGCCGCGCTTGGGGTGGCATCGCCTCGCTCTCTCTCGGCCTTGGAGCGATCTGGCCCGAGGCGCGACGCCGCGGTCTGTCGTTGCCCCGGGTCGCAAGCTGGATGAGCGAGGCGCCGGCCGAGCTCGCTGGCCTGAGTCGCAAGGGGCGGATTGCACCGGGGTGCGACGCCGATTTCGTGGTCTGGGACCCTGATGTGGAGTACGAGGTCGCGCCTGACACGCTGCACTTCAAGCACAAGCTCTCGCCCTATCTGGGGCGAAAGGCGCGTGGGAGAGTGCGGCAGACGTGGCTTCGAGGACGTGTCATCTTCGAGGCTCCCGCCGAGGGCGGAGCGGAGGCGCTGACCACCCAGCGTTTCGCGCCGGCCACTGGGCGGCCTCTAGTCGACAGGAGATAGCCTTTCATGCAGAGCCAGCAGGTTGGCTTCACTGGGCTCCTCAACCTCGCATCCGAGGCGCTGGGAGCCACAGTGCTTGGTAGCAGTGACGACTTCTTCGCCGAGGCGAGCAACCTCGTGAAGGACCAGCCCGCGGTGTTCCTCCCCGAGGAGTACACCGATCGGGGCAAGTGGATGGACGGCTGGGAGAGCCGCCGCAAGCGCGGGGAGGGGCACGATCGGTTCCACGCCGATCGCGCCGTCCTGCGCCTCGGGGTGCCGGGCAGCGTGCGCGCCGTGGACATCGACACCGCGCACTTCCTGGGCAACCATCCGCCGTTCGCCGAGCTCGAGGGCATCGTTGCCAAGAGCGACGCGAGCTACGAGGAGCTACAGCACAAGCCCATGGCCAGCGATCCGAAGCTCGGCTGGGCGCCGCTCTTGCGTCAGGTGCCGCTCGGACCCGGGCGCCAGAACCTGTTCCTTGCGGATATGACCGACGCCGTCACTCACGTTCGGCTATCGATCTTTCCGGATGGCGGTGTCGCACGCCTGAGGCTGTGGGGCGACGCGGCGCCGAGCCTGTCGGACGCTCCCGAGGAGCCTGGCGTCCAGGGTCTGTGGTCAGGCGAGGTGGACCTCGTGGCCCTGCGCCGGGGAGGCCAGGCGCTGGCGTGCAGCGACGCCTTCTTTGGGCCCATGAACAACCTGATCGCTCCGGGCCGTGCCGTGAACATGGGCGGCGGCTGGGAGACCAAGCGCCGGCGCACTCCAGGTAGCGACTGGATCCTCGTGCAGCTCGGCGAGGTTGGCAAGGTCGGCTTGGTGGAGATCGACACCAATCACTTCAAGGGCAACTACCCGGACCGCTGCGCGCTCTGGGGGATCTACGCTCCGGGGGCGCGCATCACCGAGCTGATGCTGGCCAGATCCTGGAAATGTATCCTCCCGGAATCAAAAGTCACGGCCAGCCAGCGGCACTTCTTCCGCAAGGAGCTGGACGCACTCGGGCCGTTCACGCACGTTCGGCTGGAGATCTTCCCCGATGGTGGTGTCAGCCGGTTACGGGTCTACGGCAAGCCGAGCGGCGCGAGCGAGCTGCCGCTCAAGTCGGATCTGGAGGCCTGATGGGGCTCGACGAGGCGGCTCGCGAGCTCAATGTTCTGGGCGCCGAAGCGCGCGTCGCCCGCCTGCTCAGCTGTTGCCACTGTCAGCGCTGGGCCCAGGCTTTGGCGGCAGAGGCGCCCTTCGTCGACGGCGCCGTCCTGGCGGCACGGGCGGACGCGCTGTGGGCTGAAGCCACGGAGGTCGACCGGCTCGAGGCGTTCGCCGGCCATCCCCAGATAGGCGGCGACCTCGAGGCGCTCCGCAAGAGGTTTGCGGCGGCGCCCGCCGACGGACCCGCGGAGCTCGCGACCGCCAGTGGGGAGCAGAGCGCTGCGTGGTCAGGCTCCGAGCAAGCCTCGGTGAGTCGCGCTTCCGAGGACACGCTCCGGCGGCTGGCGGCCGGGAACCGCGACTACCTGGCGAAGTTCGGCTTCATCTTCATCGTGTGTGCCACGGGCAAGAGCGCAGAAGAGATGCTGGCCTTGCTCGAGGCGCGACTCCCTCACGACCGGCCAACGGAGCTCGACATTGCCGCGGGGGAACAAGCCAAGATCACCCGCCTGCGCCTGGAGAAACTCGCATGAGCCGATCACCCATCACGACCCACGTCCTCGACACCGCCCTTGGGCGCCCCGCACAAGGCGTGGCGGTGGAGCTCGAGGCGCAGCGAGACGGCGCCTGGCAACCGCTGGCCAGAGGAAGGACCGACGCCGACGGCCGCTGCTCGAACCTGCTCGAGCCCGGTTCCCTCGAGTCAGGCATCTACCGCATCCATTTCGCGCTGGATGACTACTTTCGGGCCAGCGGACGCCAGAGCTTCTACCCCGAGGCGAGCATCGTGTTTCGTGTTGGCGACCCAGCGGAGCACTACCACGTGCCGCTCTTGCTGGCCCCGTTCGGGTTCAGCACCTACCGCGGCAGCTGAGCGTCGTGTGTCCAGTGGAGGCGAGAGCCCTTGCATCGCGCCTCACCCCCAAACCCGGTTGCGGATCTCGCGCCGGCGTGACCAGAGACTGAGAGAGATGACCACCTATCAAAGCACCTTGGCGGAGGAAGCCGCCGCGGATCTGAAGAGCCTCTCCGAGGCGAACCTCGCGTACGCCGCCAATTTCCCCGGGGATCTTCCAACACGCCAGCCGGTGCACACGGTGTACGGCGGCGCGCAGCTGTTCAAGGCCGAGACCGCACAGCGCCTGGGGCAGCTCGCGCTGCGATCCCTCAGCGACTTTGCTCCGGACGCGTTCAGCTTCGCGCGCGCGGTCGGGATGGAAGGCGCCGAGGGACTGCCGACCACGCTGGCCGAGCAAGCGCCGCTCGTCGAGCGCTTCAGCACGGACGCGAAGGCGTTCGAGGCCGAACACCGCGCCGCCTGGCTCGCGCTGACGGTCTACGATCGAGTGAAGAAGAAGCTCGAGCGAGAGGCAGTGGAAGACCTGCGCATCGACTTCGAGGACGGCTTCGGTAACCGTCCCGACGCCGAGGAAGACGAGGTCGCGGTGCGCGCCGCGAAGGAGCTCGCCAAGGCGATGCAGGACGGAAGCGTGCCCCCCTTCGTGGGCATCCGCATCAAGCCGTTGAACGAGGAACTCAAGCTGCGCGCAGTGCGCACGCTGGACCTGTTCATCACCACGCTGGTACGAACCGCAGGGAAACTCCCCGAGGGCTTCGTGGTCACCCTGCCGAAGGTGCCGGTGCCGGAGCAAGTCACGGCTCTGGTTCGGCTCTTCGAGCGGCTCGAGACGCGCCTCGGGTTGGCGGCGAAGAGCCTGAAGCTCGAGCTGATGGTGGAGCTCACGGCGACCTTCTTCGACCGCTTCGGCAACAACAATCTGCCGCTGCTGCTCCAGGCCGCCGAGGGCCGCTGCACGGGGGCGCACTTCGGGACCTACGACTACACCGCCTCGTGCAACATCACCGCGGCGTACCAGACGATGGATCACCCAGCGTGCGACTTCGCCGTCTTGCTGATGAAGAACTGCTTCGCGAACACCGGCGTGTTTCTGTCGGACGGAGCCACGAACATCATGCCCGTCGGTCCGCACCGCGCAGCTTCAGGAGAGAGCCTGACCGCGCAACGACAGCGCGAGAACACCGAAGCCGTGCACTACGCCTGGCGCGTCGCGTACGGGCACATCCAGCGCTCGCTGCGGCTCGGCGTATATCAAGGCTGGGATCTGCACCCGGCGCAGCTCCCCGTACGCTACGCGGCGCTGTACGCGTTCTTTCTGAGCGGCTTCTCCGCCGCGTCGGAGCGCCTCGGCAACTTCATCGACAAGGCGGCCCAGGCCACCCTGGTGGGCAACGTCTTCGATGACGCTGCCACGGGCCAGGGCCTCCTGAACTACTTCCTCCGCGGCCTGGCCTGTGGCGCGGTCAGTCTCGACGAGCTCAAGCAAACGGGGCTGACCGAGGAGGAAATGCTCCTGCGCTCGTTCGCGAAGATCCTCGACTCTCGGACGGCGCGCGGCTGACGACCACCGTGCTGATCACCACGGCTCCATGCGCGCGATGAAGTCGTAGGGGTAGCCCCAGCTCGGCTTCGATGCGTCATCCAGGGCCTGGACGTCCTTCTGGGTCAGCTTGATGCTCGCCGCCTTCAGGTTCGCGTTCAGCTGATCCATCGTGCGAGCTCCCATGATCACGCTGGTGGTCTCCGGGCGGTTCAGGAGCCAGGCCAGGGCGATCGCGGCGTGGGTCGTCTCGTGACGCTGGGCGACCTCTCCCAGGACATCGATCAGGTGCCACATGCGGTCGTTGTCGAACTGGGCGTAGCTGTCTTGCCACGCCTCGAGCCTCGAGCCTTCTGGCGGCTTCTGTCCCTTCCGGTACTTCCCGCTCAGGAAGCCTCGAGCCAGAGGTGACCAGATCAGGGTGCCGATGTCGAAGCGCCGGCAGGCGGGGATCACCTCGCGCTCGGCGTCGCGCACCGCCAGCGACCACTGGAGCTGCACCGATGCGTAGCGATGGGTTCGCAGCTTGTCGGCTGCCCACAGCGACTCCACCAGGCGGTAGGCGGCGTAGTTCGAGCAACCGATGTAGCGTACTTTCCCTGCGGTAATTAGGTCGTCCAGCGCACGCAACGTCTCCTCGATGGGTACCGAACCGTCCTGCATGTGAACCTGGTACAGGTCGATCACGTCGGTGTTCAGCCGCTTGAGGGAAGCCTCGCAGGCGTCGAGGATCGCCTTGCGTGAGAGCCCCATGTCGTAGGGGCCGACGGGGGTGGTGCCGAAGCCGATGGGGAAGCGGCACTTGGTTGCCAAGAGCACGCGATCGCGCTTGCCTGCGATCCACTCGCCGGTGAGCTCCTCGGAGCGCCCTTCGCTGTACACGTTCGCGGTGTCGACGAGGTTGACTCCCCCCTCGATCGCGGCGTCGAAGATGCGCCGCGCCTCGTCATCGCCCGAGGTGACGCCCTTCATGAAGGTCTGCGATTCCCCGAACGTCATCGCGCCCAGGCTGAGCACGCTGACCTTCAGTCCCGAGTTTCCGAGCCTGCGTAGTTCCATGATCCCTCCTCGCGTCACGTGTGGTTCACGCGCGCCTTGCTCGAGTGGGTCCGTAGGCGGCGGCCGACGAACCGAGCCAAGGTTATAGGGACGCCTCGTCGGAATCGCCAGCCTCGCTCCGGGCGCGTTCGGCCGCGACTCGGCGAGCCTTCTCCATTTCGCCTCGGTAGTGGAGCCAGCAAGCCGGGACGTAGCGCTCGTCGGCGCCCAGCTGGATCTGCGGACCATCCACCACCGCGAGCCCGTCGACCATGCGCAGGTTGAACACCGCCTTGCGATCGCAGAACTGGCACGTGACCTTCACCTCTTCGATGCTGTCTGCCAGCTCCAGCAGCCGTTTGCTGCCGGGGAACAGCCGCGTCTGGAAGTCGGTTCGGAGCCCATAGCAGATCACCGGCACGCCCAGCTCGGTGGTGAGTTCGCGCAGCTGCTCGATCACTTGCTCACTGAGGAACTGCGCCTCGTCGACCAGGATGCAGTTCAGTCCACGCAGCGCCTCCACGTCCAGCGGTCGATCCGGATCGACCAGCAGATCGGCGGGCGCCTCGAGACCGGAGCGAGAGCGGATGGTCTCGGCACCGAAGCGCACGTCGAGCTTTGGCTTGAGCAGCAGCACGCGCTTGCCTTGCTTGCGGTAGTTGTGAGCGACCGCGAGCAGGTTGAGCGTCTTCGCGCTGTCCATGGTGCCGTAGCGGAAGTAGAGCTTGGCCATCGCGGCGCGAGGCTAGACCGTGCCGCAGCGATGGGAAGCCACCTCGCACCTCGCGTGAGTCTTTTTGCGCCGGCTCGAGGGTTGCTCACAGCAGGATCCACAGCTCTCCGTCAGCCTATCCACAGGTTCTGAACGCCGCTGGTGGTTCAAGCTCGGTTCTCGGGGGTGAGCCGCGCTGGCCAAGCGCTCGGGCTGGAACCCGCGAAGGAGCCGTTCAGCGCTTCTTGTCGACCAGGCGCATCAGGCTCTCCTGGGCCACGGAAGCGACCAGCGTACCGTCCTGAGCATAGACGTGAGCGAGGTTCAGGCCGCGGCTCCCGGAGGCGCTGGGGCTGTCCATCGCGTACAGCAGCCATTCATCCGCACGGAAAGGGCGATGAAACCAGATCGCGTGGTCCAGGCTCGCGGCGATCAGGTTCGGGTTGAACCAGGTGATGCCGTGGTAGTTGATGCAGTTGTCGAGCAGCGACATGTCCGACGCGTAGGTCAGGACGCACTGGTGCAGCAGCGGATCGTCCGGGAGCTTCGCTCGACTGCGGAACCAGATGCGGTGCAGGCCTCGATGGGGCTTCGGCTCCAGGATGTTGACCGGGTCCAGATCGTGTTGCTCGATGGGACGCTCGAGCTTCATCAGGAACTCCAGCAGCGGGCTCTGAGTGCGCTCGTAGCCCTCTTCCAGGCGCTCGCTGTTGGACGGCACGCTCTCGGGAGGATCGGCAGGAGGCATGGGCGCTTGATGCTCGAGTCCGGTTTCCTCGACGTGGAACGAGACGGCCATGCTGAAGATCGCCTCGCCCCGTTGCAGGGCGACTACCCGACGCGTGGTGAAGGAACGGCCGTCGCGGATGCGGTCCACCTCGTAGATGATCGGGATCGCGGGGTCGCCGGGTCTGAGGAAGTAGGCATGCAGCGAGTGAGCCGTGCGGCCCTCGACCGTGCGACAGGCGGCGACCAGCGCCTGGCCAGCGACCTGTCCCCCGAACACCCGCGGGCGGCCGTCGATGGGGCTGAAGCCGCGATACAGGTTGGTGTCGATCTCTTCGAGGTCGAGACGCTGGATCAAGGTCTGAACGGCGGTCTGAGGGTCCGACATGGACCAATGCCTACGGCAGTAGGCCGCCGCTGTCAGTGCTTGCAGCGCCACGGGCGCGAGTTTCTGGGCGTCCCAGCGCGTATGGCGCCGCTCGTGGCGCTGATCTGGCTCGGTTGCCCCCAGACGCTAAGGCGCGGCATCTGGCGCCGAGAGCAGCCAGTCGAAGACCTCGCCCAGGTCCGCTTCGGCGTGCCGGCCGAAGGAGCCGTGCTTGGCGCCCGCGAGGATGAACAACCGGGCTCGCACGCGGTTGTGAGTCAGGAGCCACTCGCCGGTGCGCATGGGGGTGAGAAACTCCCGGCTACCGCCCACGATGGCGACGCTGCGCACCTTCGCCAAGCTCTTCACGCTGGGGGTCGACGGGACGCCGCCCAGTATTACCTCGGGGAAGCGCTCTGGCCAGCGCTCGGTGAGCAACTGCGCCACCTCCGAGCCTTGCGAATAGCCGAAGAGCAACGGCTGGCGCGTGTCGAGCAGGCCACCACGCTGGGCGGCGACGGCGGCGAGCGCGGCGTCGATGCGGTGCATCAGCGGCTCGGCGCGGCCGTTCCAGTAGAAGCGGCCGGGGTGGCCGCTCCCGCAGCTGCGCTCGCCGTAGACGGCCACGAGGGTCGCGTAGCGGGAGAGCGTCTGCTCGAAGGCCTCGGCGGCGCGGGGATCGCCACAAGCCCCATGGAGGTACACGAGCGCTCTGCGCACGGAAGCGGGCGCGTGGAGCACCTCGGCCGGGCCCTCGGAGGTTTCCAGGTGACTGAACTCGCCGATGGGTAGATCCGGGGGCAACGCTGGAGGAGCCGGGGGGGCGGCGGAACTCGGGGCGTCGGCTTGCACTCCAGTGGCTGCCGGCTCCCGACGGGAAGGCCGTGGGGTCTCCGGTGCGGCCGGCAGGCACCGGCCGGGGGCGGGTGGAGCTGCCGCGCGGCCTGGCAGCGGCACGTGGCTCGGCGATGGCGTCTGCGGCGACTGAAGGTGGGCGGCCTGGGGGCCCGCACAGCCGAGCGCCCCGAGCAGAGACGTCAGCGCAGCGTACGCCCTCGGGCGTCGTCGGTTGCGCGCTCGTGGGCGCTGCACGCGGACCGCCAACTGCTTCAAGTCTAAAGCTTAGCACGGATGCGAGGAAGCGTCACTCGACGCGGCGCGGCCACGCGACTACGCCAGCTGGTATGTCCACGAGTCAGCTGGTCAGTCGGGAGCGCGTTGGCGAGACGGGGGTGGTGCGAATCGAGCGCGCCGCAGTGCGAAACGCGGTGGATGGACCGACGGCGAGCGCCCTGGTCGAGGCGCTGAAGGCGCTCGACATGGACGCTGGGATCAAGAGCCTGATCCTCACCGGGAGCGGCGGGCATTTCTGCGCTGGAGCAGATCTCAAGGCGATCGGCAGCGAGCGCGGCAACCGCGTCGCACTGGAAGGCGACGGCCCGATGGGTCCGACCCGCCTGGTCACTCAGAAGCCAGTGATCGCCGCGGTGGAGGGCTACGCGGTCGCTGGCGGCCTCGAACTCGCCGTGTGGTGCGATCTGCGCGTGGCGGCGCGAGACGCGGTGTTCGGCGTGTTCTGTCGACGCTGGGGGGTGCCGCTGATCGACGGGGGCACCGTGCGCCTGCCGCGACTGATAGGCCAGAGCCGGGCGCTGGATCTGATCCTCACCGGGCGCGGCGTCGGCGCCGAAGAGGCTCATGACATGGGGCTCGTGAACCGCGTGTGTGACACGGGCAAGGCGCTCGAGACCGCGCTCACGTTGTGCGAGCAGCTGAATGCGTTTCCGCAGGGATGTATGCGCGCGGACCGTCGCAGCGCCTACGCCGCCTGGGATCTGGACTGGGTCGAAGCGCTGCGCGAAGAGACTCGCGGGGGCCTCGACGTGATCGCTTCGGGGGAGACCGGCGCGGGCGCCGCACGCTTCGCTGGAGGCGCCGGGCGTCACGGAACGTTTGACCTCACCCCCGAGTCCGAGGAATCGAGCTGATTCGAGATAGACGGCGAGGTACCACGGAAGCGCGCGCCGCCTTGCGTGACCGCTCGACGGTGGCCTCACTCCTCGGGCAAGAGGCGATTCAGTGCTTCGTAGGCCTGCCGGGCGCCGCGGCGGTCGCCGATGCTCGCGGACTGGACGATGGAGTCGGTCAGCGCCTTGATCAGCTGCAGGCGGTGCTGGCCCGAGCCCGGCGTCGGTCCAGAGTCGGGGGCCATGGCAGCCTGGGGAGACTGCGCAACGAGGGGGGGCTGTCCAGCTGAGGGCGACTGTGCCGCCGACGGAGTGCCCAGAGTTGGTACTGAGCCCTTGCGCTGCCGCGGAGCTCGACCCTCGGGCAGGGAAGGCGGCGGGGCTCCACCCTGGTTGTAGATCCGGGCGTGCTTCTCCTGCGCGGCCTTGAGCTCGGCCGCCCACTGGCGCGCCTGAGCGCGAGCCAGCGCGACGCGGGCATTCTCCTGCGCCTTGGCGCGGCACGTGGGGCAGTCCGTCGCTGCCTGGGTGCCCGCAGGGAAAATGGCACCGCACTCCGGGCAGTCGCTCGGGAACTGCAGGGCGGTACGGTCGAGGGAGGGGGGCGGATCGGCCATGGGCGAAACGGGGGATCACCGAGGATGCTAGCGCCTCGTGGAGCCGGGGTCGAGAAAGCCGTGCTCCCGCAAGCGTGGCTAGTTGGCGACGCTCGCGGCGGCTGAGTCGTGAGGTCGATCCGGGGCCCGCTTGACGCGAAGTGCCAGCTCGCGGAGTCGACGCTCGAGGTCAGCCGGATCTCCTTCGGCGCCGTAACGGTACGCGCTGTACTCCCGGGCTAGCTGGCTGATCTCGCCGCCGAGCGAGGGGAGCGTCGAGAGGACGCGCTTTCCCCATGCCTCAGGTGTTTCCGCGGGGTAGCGCTCGAGGCTGGAGCCTTTCAGCGAGCGCTCGAGGGCAACCCAGCCGGGGAGCGGGCCGACGCCATCGTCGAGCTGTCGCTGCAGCGGATCGACGCTGCGGCGGCGGAAGCGGATGAACCTCACCAGGATCAGCAGCATCACCGCGGCGCCCAGGGCGCTCAGCACCTCGGAGAGCTCCCGCTCGAGCAGCCAGTCCATGAAACGCGACCAGCTGGCCCCTAGCCAGTCCACGACGCCCCCGAGCCAGCTCGTGCGGCGATCCGCAGGAAAGATCTCGGAGCTCGGGGTGGCGTCGAAGGTCTCCCAGTGATCACCGGTCCAGGCCTCGACCCAGGAGTGGGCGTTGCGCTCGCGTACCAGGTAGTACCCTCCGACGTCGCTGAACTCGCTGACGGTGTAGCCGGCGACCACGCGACTCGGGATGCCGATGCTCCGGGCCAGGAGCGCCAGGGCAGAGGCGAAGTACTCACAGTGCCCGCGCTTGGTGTGCAGCAGAAAGTCGAT
>JAGQIY010000906.1 GCA_020430865.1 Myxococcales bacterium | reverse complement strand
TCCTTCGCCGTGTACGCTTCGATGGCTTTTGCGATGCTCCACTTGGTGATGACTGAGTCGATGAAGATGGACGTGTAGGCGTTCCCGCGACCGTCGAAAGCCGTATGCAGTGGTCCCAGCCCGACTTCTGGTTCCGCCACGACGGCATCTCTTGGCTTGAGCTTTCCAGCGAAGACATCTGCGAGTTTTTCGATGTCCACGACGCTCACGGTTGGACTCAGCTTGCCGGACACGACCGCGTATTTTCCCGTAGGATCGATGTTGACGCCGTGAGGGCTCTTGGGCACCGGGATGCGTTGGACGTACGCGCTGTTCTCGCCCCGGGCATCGACCACCGGGACTTCGCTGTCGCCTAACTTGATAGTTTTCCCGGCGGTAACAGCCTTCGCGATCTCGACCAGGTTGAACACGTAGAGGTGATCCCGGTCAGAGGCCATCATGCCTTCCAACGTGGTCCCGCCCTCGGAGTTGTAGCAGGTGGCGAACGAGTACAGGCCTTTGTAGTCCGTGGCCGCCAGGTCCATGTTGGACTCGACCAGGACCTGCCACCTGACCTCCATCGTCTCGCCGTCGATCGCGGTGTGGAGCGCGCCATAGGTCTTCGCGTCGGTCGAGTCGCCGGAGCCGTCGTTGGGCAACGGGGTCCTGAATTCCGCGTTGCAAACCACCAAGCCAGTCTTGTGCCGTTGCGGGAAGATCCCATGAGTCCCCTGGGAGTTTGGGATGTCGACGATTTTGTCGACCTCCATCGTTTGGATGTCCACCCGAGCGAGTCGCGCTCCGGCCTTGTCGTTCACGAAGACGTAGCGTCCGTCGTAGGTGCCATCGGTGTAGGACAGGTGAACGTGGTGAGTATCCCCACCGGCCCGACCCTTGAGCAGGTCTTTGGAAAAGTCGGTTTGCCCCCAACCGGTGGCCGCATCGCGATTGAAGACGGGAATGCGTTTGAGTTCGCGCATCGAGGGCACGCCCATGATGCGGATTTCCCCTGACTGTCCACCGCTCCAGAAGCCGTAGTACTCGTCGAGTTGGCCCGGCTTAACTTCCGAGATCAGACGGCCTTCGCCGTCGGGGGTCGCCGAACCTCCCGGGGCTGCGGAACCGTTCCCGCGGGTTGCTGGCTGATCTTCACACGCTGCGAGCGCGGCAGCGGCTCCCAGCGCGAGCCCTGTTGTAAGGAATTCTCGACGATCCCCTGGCCTTGAGTGCTGTTTGCCTTGCCCCGAAGTTGACTTGGTCATGCTTCCTCACTTTTCCACGTGGGATCTATTTCTTGAAGCCTCGGATGATTGCGACCAATGCCTTGACCTCCTCCGGTTTCCCTTTCAGTTCAGGGTTTCCCGGCATGATCGCGCTCTTCCCCACGGCGGCTCCGCCACCGATGATGGTCTTCGACAGCTGCTCGTCGCTTACTCCCTTCTGCCACTCTGCGTCGGTGAAGTTGCGAGGCTTCGGGTCCAAGGCGGCTGCACCAGGTCCGTCGCCCTGTCCGCTCTCGCCATGGCACACCAGGCACTTCTTCTTGAAGATGTCCTTCGCCTCGATTTGCGCCGTGAGCGCCTTGTCTTCTTCCGTTTCCACCTTGGGTGTTGTCGCAGCTGTATTCACTGCAGCTTGTTGGGGTGCCTGTTCCTTATTTCCGCACGCAATTGGTGCCAGGAGTGCAAGTCCCCAGACGAGTTTTCGAATTCGCATGATCACCTTTCTTCGCGAGCGCTCGTTGCGGCACCTGGAATGGTGGGAACGGCGCGTCCGTCGGGCCCGGACGCCAGTCGGCGTTGGCGATCGTGCGTAGTGCAACCTACGTGCCGCGGCGCTGAGTGTTTGGGTGGGGTTGCCGCGAGGGACGAACTGTCGCAGCGAGAACCCGCGATTCCTGCGCCTAACGCCGAGCGCGAGCCCTGCCTACTGCGTGCCTTGCGCATCCCTAAGATTTCTGCACGGCTATGCAAGATAGTGCCGCGACATCTCGCTCGCGGGGCGTTGAACCGAATCAGGCTGCGTGCTCCACCTGTTCCCTTTTGGAACGACGGGTTATCGCTCGTCGTAGTCACCGCGCGCGGTGAACGCTTCCAGCAACGCCTGCTTGGCTGGTTCAGACAGCACCTGCTCGGCCATTACGAACAGGGCGTTATTTTCCTTGCAGATGTGCGCTCGCATCAGCTCCACGAAGCCTGTGGCTGCAGCTGCAAAGGACTCGCCATCAACCAGGTTCGCCGCAGCGCTATCAACCATGTTCTTGACCAACCTGCGGCCTACTTCGTGTTCATGGAGCATCGCGGGGATTGGTCCCGCCGTCGCCAGCATTCCAGCTGCAACTAGGGCAGGGAAGAGCAGTTGCTCTTCCTTCTGATGATGGAAGTCGTCGACGTAGGTAGCCAGAAAGCTCACGAGCATAGAAGCTTGCTCTGGAGGGACGTCGTCCCCGGCCATCACGTGACCGGCGAGCGCTTCGAGCTCGTCGAGCGCATCGAGGATGGTCGCGTGTTCGCGGCGGAGGATCTCAGTGGGTTGTGCAGGCATCGTGTTTCTCCTGAGGGAGACCAGCACGATCCGAGCCAACGGCTCGCATCGCCACTTGCCGACTCAGGTGAGACAGCCACACGTTCCAGCGTGGAACGGCCGGAACAGTTCTCGACCTAACTCCGCCTGTAGTGGTGCTTTCATGCGATCGTCCGCAGCGCCACATCGGCGAACGCTCGGGCGTCAGCGCCTGGCCCAGCAGCGAACACCTCACCCCAGCCGTTGCCAAGATCGAGTCCGAGCCAGGCATCGCACGGGTCGACGACGCGCAGTAGGGTCCAGGTTCCCGAGCCTGGGTGCGCGTAGCGGTTCGACGACCGTGCCAGTCGATGTCCAATGACGCGTGCCGTGAGTGTGGTTGCCTCGCGCGCGGCAAGGGGTTCTAGTGGCGCTCCGAAGATTCGCAGGACTTCCGCTTGAACGCTTGGATGAGAGTCTCCGATCGGTTCGAGCACAATCCAGGTAGGTGGTGCGTCGTCAGCCGCCTGCTGGGGGTTGGCGACTGGATCCTGGTAGTAGAGCTCTTCCGCTCCAAACGGAGGAAGTACAAGCGCTAGTCCGAAGCAGGAGCTCGGC
>JAGQIY010000905.1 GCA_020430865.1 Myxococcales bacterium | reverse complement strand
GAGCGCCGACGGGCTCGGCGAAGATGCTCAGCTGTTGCAAGCCGCGCGCCTGCAGGCGCTTCTCCAGGTTGCGAATGCGCGTTTCGATGACCCGTCGGTCCTCGTCGCTGGGCCCTTCTCTCAGGAAGTCCCGATAGGCGCGCAGGGCATTGGAGGTGTCGCCGAGGCGTTCATAGGCCTGGGCGATGTTGTAGAGCAGGATTGGCTTCGGGTCCTCGGCGTAGGCCTTGCTGAAGCCGTCGATGGCCTCTTCGTAGCGCGCCTCCTTGTAGGCTTCGGCGCCGCGCTCGAAGTGAGCCTTGGCCTCTTCGGGGCCGGCGAGGGCCAGGCTCGAGCCCAGCAGCACGATGGAGATGATGGCAGGTGTCAGTTGGCGCATGGCCGTCTCACTTGACGCCTCTGAGCTCGGGTAGCTCGTAGTTGGGGTCCGGCGTCGGTTGAGGGTTGGGTGTCGTCGCAGACGGTTTGGGTGGGGGTCCCTTCTTGGTGTTGCCTGGAGGAACCGAGTGTTGAGTGGTGTGCTGCGGCTCAGCGGAGCTGGCCGTTCGAGCGGCGGAGGGCGTTGGCGTTTCGCTCGAGGTGTCGTCCGGCGCAGGGGTCACCAGAGGACCCGGCACACGCATCTGGGGGTGAGGAACGCTGGCCGCAGGTCGAGCTACCGCCGTTTGTCCCCCGGGGTCCGCGAGCCACAGCACCAGGCCGACGCAGGCCGCGGCCACCAGCAGGGCGAAGGCGACCAGCTTGGGCCACTCGGAGCTCTGCCCGCCGTGAGGTCTGCGCGTGTCGACGTCCAGCAAGGCGCTCCTCGGCAGGTCACCCGCCGCGACGTCCAGCGCGGTGATCAGCGCCCTGGCGTCGCGAAATCGCTCGCTGGGTTGCTTGGCCATCAGCTTCAGGACGATCGCTTCGACTTCCTCGGGGATCCTGGCCTCCGGGTTCACCTGCCTCGGAGGCGTCGGTGGAACCGCGATGTGACCCCACAGCGCCTTGGGGATGTCTCGGGTATCGAAGGGGGCGGTGCCAGTGAGCATCTCGTACATCACGCAGCCCAGCGAGTAGAGGTCGCTGCGCGCGCCGAGCGCCAAACCCATGGCCTGCTCGGGGCTCATGTACGCCGGCGTCCCGAATACGATGCCGGTGAGGGTCTGGACCGTGTGCTTCTCGCCGAGGCCCCGCAAGGTCTGTTTCAGCCGTGCGGTCTCGCTGGCGCTCAGGCCGATACGTCGCGCGACTCCGAAGTCGATGACCTTGATTTGCTCCGCACCGGTGTCTCCTGGTACCAGGAAGATGTTGGCGGGCTTGAGGTCGCGGTGGATGTAGCCGTGCTCGTGCACTGCCGAGAGCACGCTCGCCAGCTGCCTTGCCAGCCGCAGCGCCTCGGGTACCGGAATCGCTCCGTCCCGGAGACGCTCGTCTAGTGTTGCCCCGCGGAGATACTCGATGCTCAGGAACGCGGTGCTGCCGACGATGCCACAGTCGTAGATCTGGGCCAGACCCGGGTGGTGGATGCCAGCGATCAGCCGCGCTTCGCGCAACATGCGGCCGCGCTGGTCATCCTCGTCCTGATCCGGGATGCGGATCAGCTTGAGGGCGACCTCCCGCTGGACCCCGAGCTGTGTGGCGCGGTGAACACGGCTCGTGGCGCCCCGCCCGATCTCCTCGTGGATCTCGAAGCGGTCGACCAGCTGATCCAGGTCGCCAGCGCCTGCGTCGAGTCGGGCCCGAAGGGGCTCAGGGTTGGCTGAATGACTCACCCGCTCAACATGGGCGTCGAGCGCCTAGCGGCGTGAGCGGTTGTTTCCGACACCGGCGTCGGGGCACTTGTTTCTTGCGGGATTCCGTCCCTGGCCGAGCGACGGGGGTGTCATCTCCGTGCCCGCCCGAGGGGCCTTCGGCGCCTGTAGGGCTCGTCAGACCTATGGGCGAAGGGGTAGCCTCGTGTCGTACCTCGTCCAGGGCTTCCGCGTCGGCCCAGTTGAAGTCTACACCTCGAACATCGAGCTCAACCAAGAGCACGGTCAGATCGAGGTGCCCCACGTCCCGGTGGTGCGCACGGCGACGCCAGTCTTTGCGGGCGAGCGCAAGATTGGCCTGGTGGTGCTCAACGTCGACCTGCGGGTCACATTGGCTGGTCTGCGCCGGGAAGTTCCGGACGGAAACGAGGTCTACACGGTCGCGCTTCGGTCAGAAAGAGCGAGGGTCAGTTACGTGACCAAGCCGGTTGGGTTCGAGGAGTATCAGCGAGCGATCCGGGCGGTCGAAGAGTTCTGGACTGGCGCGGTGAAGCTGCCGCCTCCACTGATCGAATCCTCGAGGAATTGATCTCGCGTCGCGAGGTTCACTTACGAGCCAGCTCGCGCTGGGTGAGCACGCACGATTTGCCGGCTCCGCGCCTGGCGCCTGGGGTCTTCGCCCCTCAGAGCCTGGTCGTGTCACGGCTCGTTGCGCCTCGTTCGCGTTGCCTGAAGAAGACGGCGCGCCGATTTCTCTCATGGATTCTCCCGCTGGGTGGGGCCTGGGGGCTGGCCGCCTCTCGTGAGCACGTGGTGGCGCGAGCTAGACTCCCCCGCGGGGGAGATTGAGCCGTTCGGCTCGAGCGCGGTGAGGACACGTTATGGTGATTCGGGAATTCTTCTTGATTGGTTTGGTTGCTTTGTCTTGCACGGCGTGCGGTTCGGACTCTAGCGGCGCGAACGGCGGCAGCGGCGCGAACGGCGGCAGCGGAGCGAGCGGTGGCAGCGGAGCGAGCGGTGGTGGCGGCGGCAGCGGTACGACCGGCGGCAGCGCCGGCGCAGGCGCCAGTGGTGGCTTCGGAGGCGGCGGCGGGGCGCCGGTGATCACCGGCACGACGTACTACGTCGCAAACGACGGCGACGACAGTGCCTCCGGGACGTCGCCCGATGCGGCCTGGGCGACCATCGCCAAGATCAACTCGTCCACGTTCCAGCCGGGAGACGGCGTCCTGTTTCGACGCGGAGACGTGTGGCGTGATGCGCTCATCGTGCCATCGTCGGGCAGCGAGTCCGAGCCGCTCGTGTTCTCGGCGTATGGCGATGGCGCTCAGCCCGCGATTCTCGGCTCCGAGGCGGTGACCAGCTGGACCCACGTGAGTGGGGACGTGTGGATGGGCGATCAGATGGTGGAAGATCCGTCCCGTGGCGCTCCCCACGATGGCCAGTCAAAGGGGAGCGGCGGCTGGCCTGGTCCTGCCTTCTTCGTGGCCCTCGACGGCAGCGTTGCCTGGGGGAAT
>JAGQIY010000904.1 GCA_020430865.1 Myxococcales bacterium | reverse complement strand
CTACGCGAATGAGAACCTCGCTATGGCCCGGCCGGGGGACTGGGATCTCTTCAAGGCGCACGACCTCTGGGCCGCCGAAGCGATCGTAAACGGCGGCGCGCATCGTCTGCGGCGGGGAGAAGGGAGTCGGGCGGGTCGTCATTTCAGGACCTCCGAGGGTGATGACGAGTTGATGGTGACTTGGGCCGGTGCGGGTAGCGGCGGAACGCGCAGCGCTCGCAGCTCATTCGTGCGTGGGACGCCATCTATGCCGCCGCCGGTCGCGGCGGATGTGCCACTCCGCGATGGTGACGTTGATGCCCCACGCGAGTCCCATGAGCAGGGCGCGGTTGAGCTCCGTAGGGGGGCCGCCCGAGGTCATCTCGGCGATCATGAGCACGAGCATCTGGGTCGCTGCGCCGAGGCCCAGGGCGTAGGAGCGGATCATCCATTCGCGGTGGCGTGCTATGTTG
Organism: Myxococcales bacterium; assembly: GCA_020430865.1. The sequence continues at coordinate 1,362 of JAGQIY010000904.1, read as the reverse complement.
CGCCTGAGGATGGCGGCGAGGCCAAGTGCGATCGAGGCTGCCATTGCCGAGGCGACCATCACCCGGAGGGCTGCGAGCAGGAGGCCGCCCAGGCTTGGTGTCGCGTAGGCGGCGGTGAGCCAGAGCGCGGAGCCAACGACAAGCCCTGCTCCGACGAAAGCAAGCCGGCCGGCGGCCCGGTGCCAGGCAGGCCAGCGTCGCCGGACTGCAGGGGAGAACTGGACGGCGCCGAGCAGCGCGTAGGCGAGCGCGCCGACAATGTGGGCCACGAGGGGGGTGGCCGGGGCCGAGGCCGGCGGCATGACATCCGAGAGGCCGGCCAGCTGCGCCAGACGCAGGATACCGAATGTGAGCGGCATGGCACTGAGCAGGACGAGCCCGGCGACGGCCCAGCCGGACGAGCGGGTGCGCGCTCTGGCGGCGGGGATTCGCGGTGATGGCGGGAAGGCGGCAGCGACGCTCATCACGCAGCACTCCCCTCTGCGGTCGCAGTCGCGCGGAAGCGTTCGCGCCTGAAGAGGAAGGTGCGCGCTACATACCGCCAGGGCACGATGAAAACGAATGGCAGCGCGACGGCGCAGTTGACGAGGATCGAGAGCGTGCCCCCGTCAAGTGGGCCTTGGAGCCACTTCGGCAGGGCGACGGTGGATGCCCAGATGAGCTTCCAGACGATCTCGAAGACCAGCAGGGGCAGCATGCGGAGGGGCGAGAACAGCCCGGCGACGGAGAGGATTCCGAGAGCGCTGAGTAATGCGACGACGACGCCGTCCATGCGCGGCAGACTGGACAGGCCATCGATGAATACGGGTGCGTAACGGAGCGACAGACCGACGACGAGGACGCCGTAGCAGGCGCGGAGGAGCGTGAGGCGGAGGGTGGACAACGGACGCATTTGTGGTCTCCTCGACCAGGTAGTGGGAGGGGGGCGAGCGGCGACCCGGCCGCTCGCGGCCAAGGGCAATCACGCCGTAGCGACGGCGTCGACGGCACTCGAAGTGTCGGTGGCGGACGTGCGGGGGAACCACAGCGCGAAGCCGAGCCAGATGAAGGCAAGGCCCATCGGGACGGCGGCATAGCGCTGGAACTCGTGCGGCAGCAGCGCGGCGGCGGGGGTGAGGAGGCCGGCAACTGCGAGCAGGATGGACGGGACCTTCGGCAGCACGCCGGCCCTGACGGTCGCGACGCCTAGAAGGATGCCACCGAGCAGATAGAGAATGCTCAGCACGCCATAGGCCGCACCCAGGGAGCCGATGTCGAGAGAGCCTGGATGCTGGTTCACGATGCCGAGGAGACTGTCGACGAATTCCGGCGAGACGGGCGCTAGAGGCGGAAGGACGAACAGTTCGGCGAAGACGTACCCGG
>JAGQIY010000903.1 GCA_020430865.1 Myxococcales bacterium | reverse complement strand
CGTAGCTCGATCCCCTTCGAGGTCGCCTACACCATGACCCCCGACGGGAAGCTGGCGCGCCTGCCGGGACTGCCCCGCGTGCCGTTCGAGGCCGGCCGGTTCGCCATCCGCCTCAAACCCGGCGAGGCCGCGCCGTCAGGCGGCCAGGTGCTGACGGGCAGGGACGGCGAGCGCGTCGGCACCATCTACTGGCCCGGCGCGCCCTGACGGCTGGTCAGGCTCCCAGGTCAGAAGGGAATGTCGCCGAAGTCGGGCGCGCTTGGCTTCTCCACGCGCAGCTCCAGGTGGTCCTGGTTGGACAGCAGCCAGTTCATCCCGGCGTCCTCGATGCTGTAGACGACGAAGAGGCCACCGTTGTGGTCCTGGTCCGTGCTCTGGGAGACAAGGCCCTCACGCAGCAGCACGGCGAGCGCCAGCGTGGCGGCGGTCTTGGTGTAGCCCATCTTCTCCATCGTCTCGCGGATCATGAACATGGACGCCGAGTCTCCGGGGCCATCCACGATCTGCGCTATGGCCGCCAGCGCCGCCACCTCGTGCGCCTTGAACCCCGCGGTGGGCTGTAGCGCATCGGCGATGCGCTCGGTCTTCTCGGCCTTCTCCAGCGCGGCCATGAGTGCCGCGGTGACCTTGCCCGTGAACGCCTTGAAGTCGCCTGGCGCGTCGGTGTCATAGAAGATGACCTTGCGGTGCCTGTAGTCGAACGGGATGTTCGTTCCCTTCTTGCCGATCAGCACGACGCGCTTCTTCAGTGCCAGCGCGTAGCCCAGCTCGAACGCCACGTTCACGTTGTCGGTGGTGATGTCCGCCACGCACACTTTCGAGTTCCTGATGCCCTCCTCGATCTCGCCGATGGGCACGGCGCAGCCTGGGTCGTGGTCCACACGGTAGCTCTCCAGGTCCGCCTCGCGGATCGCAGGGGCCAACACTTGCTCGTACCGCTTGTCGAACGGCCCGCCGTCGTCGAACGGCTGCATCACGAAACACCTGCCACTCATCGCTGATCCCCCCTTCCAGTTGTCCACCACCTGCTGAATCTGGTCCAGCGTTCCCTCGAAGCCCGCGAACGAAACGTCACCGAACTCCGCGATGCGGCGCGCGTAGAGGGCCAGGATCCAGTCGTCGAATCCCGTGAACCGGCGCTGGCGCTCGACGCGGCTTCCAGCTGGTGGTTGCACCACGACCCCTGTCTCTCCGAACCTCGATACATCGATACCTCCCCAAGCTGGGAGTCAATCTCCGGTGACGGGCTTCTCAACGCCCGGCTTCCCGTGCTCATCGAACACCATCTGGGTGCGCGCATCCGGCTTCGCCAACCTAGGCCCAGGCGTGAAGCACGAGTCTTGAATCGTGCACACCCTCGAGGCGATCGGGTGACGCCAAACCCAAGCAACTCGCAGCACCCACGCGACGAACTGGAGCGGCTGAAGAGACTCGAACTCTCGACATTCAGCTTGGGAAGCTGACGCTCTACCAACTGAGCTACAGCCGCTCGCACCCGGGCCGAACACCCAGGACCCCGTCAATCCTCCACCCGCACCCCCCCGGCGTCAAGACCGGCGCACCCTACCTCGCGAGCCCCAGCTCCCGCTGCGCAGCCTGCGCGCGGGCCGCGACGTCGCGGTTCCGACCCTCGGCCAGCAGGCGCAGCTGCATGCGGAAGCGATCCGGCTTCGGGCGGAGGGCGCACAGAAGATCCAGGCTGGCGATCACCGCCGCAGGGTCGTCGAGGAATAGGCCCTGCCACACCAAGTCTTGAACCCTGGGCTTGCCGTCCCGCACGAGTTGCTGGTTCGCCCAGCGGCGTTCGTCGGCCGTTCCTCCGAGGAGAAGGGCGGAGGCACAGGTGAACCGCAGATCTGCGTCGTTTCCGAGATGGGAAACGAGAATGCGCGCCGCGCGCGTCCGGATGCGGACCGAAAGGTCCTCGGGACCCGGACTGGCCGGGTGCTCCGCGGTGACGGCGCCGGCGATCCTTCGCAGTACTTCCGCATCCTTGGTCTGGTCGAGTCGCTTCGCCGCGAGCAATTCCAGCGCGCGCTCCCGCACCGCGCTGCGCGCGTCATCGAGCAACGACGCCAGCTGGGCAGGCATACCGTCGCGCACTTCGAGGCACGCGAGGCAGCGATCCCGGGCGGCCGCGACGCGCTCTCGGTCGCCGGACGGGATGGAGCGCGTGGGGCGGCCCGGCGCGAGTCGCCGCCGGAAGTCTGGCAGGTACTCGGCCAACTCGGGCCCTATCGCTGCTAGCGCTTGCAGCTCTGCCACCGCTACGTCGGCACGGTTGTCCTCGCACCAGGGCAGGACATCTCCCG
>JAGQIY010000902.1 GCA_020430865.1 Myxococcales bacterium | reverse complement strand
GGAACACGCCGTGCGTTCCCTCGCACCCTACGGCGCACCGGCCGAGCAGCTGGTTATCCGTCTTGACGGGATCCGGCAAATTCGCCCAGCGCTCGTCCAGTGCGCGACGCGATTCGGGCAGGATCGGCCTCGTTTCCAGCTCGAAGCGACGCAAAACCTCGGTGATCGACATGGTTCACGATAACCGCGTCGCCTGCCGGAGCTCTGTGTCGTGCGTCACATTGGGGGTGGATTCGAGACGATGTGGCTTTGCACTGTCCCGCGCTGGCAACCACAGAGGGAGGGAGAGCAACCGGCCGGCTCCCTTCGAGGCTCGCTGCGCTCGCACCTCAGGGAACGGGCTGGTTACGGGGTGATGCCGCTCGCCGCGATCGCCCTCTCCAGCGCATCCTGCAACTTCTTGTCCGCCTGCGCGGCCGCCACAAGGTCGTTGGCCGCGTACGCAGCCTGACGCTCCTTGAGCGCTGCAGCAGCATCCTTCAGCGCCGCATCCAGTGCAGCGTTCTCGGTTGGCGTCGTCGGCTGATCCGTGCCCGGCTGGTCCGTCCCAGGCTGATCCGTACCCGGCGTGGTGGGGCCTTCGGCGTTGTTGTCACCGGCCGATGCACCGGAGTCACCTCCGAAGATGTCATCCAACGCCGCATCCAGTGTCGACTCGAACGCGATCTTGTCCCCGAACGCGACAAGAATCTTCTTCAGCAGCGGGTAGCTCGTCTCACCCGTCGACTGGATGTACACCGGCTGCACGTACAGCAGACCGCCACCGACAGGCAGCGTGAGCAGGTTGCCCTTGATCACGCTCGTCGAGCCCTGGCTCAGCAGGTTCAGCTCGGTCGACACCGTCGGGTCCGAGTTGAAGTTGTTCTGCACCTGCCCTGGGCCCGGAACGGTCTCCGCCTTCGGCAGCGTGAGCAGGGTGAATTTGCCGTAGTCCGGCGAAATCTTGCCCGGCGTATCGCCGGCATCCGCATTCACCGCGAGATAGCCGGTGAGGATGCTGCGCGCCTTGTCGCCCGATTCCTTCGGTATGTAGGTCGAATACAGCGTGAACGCGGGAGCATTCGTGCCCGGCACCTGCATCGTCAGGTAGTACGGAGGCTGGAGCTTCGCCGTCGCCGCCGACTGGGTCGGGTCCGGAGGGCTCACCCACGCGTCATCGCTCGAGAACCACGAGTTCGTGTCCGTCACGTGATAGGTGCCCAGAATCGCGCGCTGCACCTTGAACAGGTCGGAGGGGTACCGCACGTGGCTCATGAGGTCGGGGCTCATGTCGCTCATCGGCTTGAGCGTGGTCGGGAAGATCTTCTGCCACGTCTTCAGAATCGGATCCGAGTCATCCCACGCGTACAGCGTGACCTTGCCCGTGTAGGCGTCGACCGTCGCCTTCACCGCATTGCGGATGTAGTTGATGTCATCCACCGCGAACAGTGGCGTCGGCGTGTAGGTGTCCGCAATCGCGCTCGAGAGCTGCTCCACGCTCGAGTACGGGTACTGGTCGCTCGTCGTGTAACCATCCACGATCCACTGGATCTTGCCGTCCACCACCGCGGGGTACGGGTCGGTGTCGAGCGTCAGGTACGGCGCAACCTTCTGCACGCGCAGGAGCGGGTTGCGGTCGTACAGGATCTGCGATTCGCTGTTCACGTCGCTGGACAGCAGGATCTGCTCGGACTGGAACTTGATCGCGTACACGAGCTTGTTGAAAATGTTGTCGAGCTTCGGCCCGCCGTCGCCCTGGTAGGTCGTCGTCGCGTTCTGGCTGTCCTCCTCGGAGCCCGACGGGTAGTCGAGTTCGGCTTCCGGAGCGCCCTTCGGTGCACCGACGATCGAGTAGTCCGGAGACGCCTCCCCGAAGTAGACGCGCGGCTGGAAGTCGCCCAGCGCGCCCTTGCTCGGAATGCCGGACTCGAGGAAGACGGGCAGGCCGTCGACCGTGCGCTGGTTGCCGTAGGCCGCAACGACGCCGTAACCGTGGGTGTAGACGATGTGGTCGTTCACCCAGTTGCTGGATGCACCGATGCCGTCCTGGTTCAATTCGCGCACCGCGATCACGGTGTCCTGCCTCTTGCCGTCGATCGTGTAGCGGTCGACATCCAGGTGCTGCGCGAACTGGTAGTACTGCTTGATCTGCTCGAGCTGCGCAAACGCATCCGTCACGAGCGCGGGGTCGAGGATGCGGATGTTCGCGGTCGTCTCCGCATCGTTGCGCAACTGGCCCGGCTCGGCATCCGTGCTCGCCTTGTACGGGGTCTCCTTCACATCGGCAACGCCGTACGCGTCTCGCGTGGCTTCAATGTTTCGTTGAATATAGGTCGACTCGACGCTGCGGGCGCTCGGGTCGACCTGGAATTTCTGGATGATCCACGGATACACCGCGCCAATGAGGATGCCGCTGATGATGAGCAGCGCCGTACCGACGATCGGCAACCGCCAGCGTCCGATCACGGCGGTCACGATGAACAGGATCGCCACAAACGCGGCGATGCCGGCGAGGATCGCGCGGCCGGGGATCACGGCGTTCACGTCCGCGTAGGACGCGCCAGTGATGAGGTCGGTGGAGGTCGAGGTGGCCATCGTCGCGTACTGGTCGAACCAGATGCTCACAGCCTGGATTGCCAGGTAGATCGCGCCCATCG
>JAGQIY010000095.1 GCA_020430865.1 Myxococcales bacterium | reverse complement strand
TCGGTCCAATGCTCAAGGCTCTTGGGCAGCTCACCGGGGCTGATTCGATTCGCGAACTGGCACGAGCAGGGGAGTCCAAGCGAGCGGAGTTCAAGCAAGCCTTTTCTTGGGATTCGCGCAAGCAAAAGAAGGATCGAAACCTCGAGGAGAAGTCCCTCAAGACCATAGTGGCATTCTTGAATTCCGAGGGCGGCGACCGCCTGGTCGGCGTGAGCGACAACGGTGAGATCAGGGGGGTTGAATCGGAGGTCAAGAATCTGCACAAAGGCAACGTCGACAAGCTGCTCCTTCACGTCAAAAACCGCATCAAGGACACGATCGGCGAGCAGTTCTATCCCCTCTTAGAACAGCGCATGGTCAAGATCGACGGTGTGACCGTGCTGTGGATACATTGCGCCAGGTCGGAGATCCCTGCCTATCTCAACGAGGTCTCGTTCTACGTCAGAACGACTCCCGCCACGGACAAGCTTGAGGGCTACAAGTTCGTCGAGTATCTAAGAGTCAGATTTGGCCTGGAGCACAGAAAGTGACGAGCTCCAACACACAGCGACGCGATGGAGTGCTGTCCGCCTTGGCGTTTCCGCGTGGGCTTACCGGGCAGTTTTTGCTGCGGTCACCACGATGTCGTAGGGTGTGTCCGTGAGAGCACTTGGGTTGAGGGTGGAACCCAAACGCCTGCATTGGGCCGTCGTGGAGGGAGCCGCGGAGGCGCCAATTCTCGTGGGCCACGACAAGGCAAACCCGCCGGTGCACGAGAGCGAGCCCGAAAGCCTAACGTTCTATCGCGAGCGCCTCAGCTTTCTGATCGAGAAGTACGAGGTGGCCGTCGTTGGCATCCGCTATCAGGAAACTCACGGACGCCATGGCAAGCTCGACGGGATCTGCCGGCGGAGCAGGATCGAAGGCGTCTTGGTGGAGGGCGCGAACGCCGTGCGCATCCCGGTGGTGCCCGGAATGATGGTGCAGCTCAGTGCTGCGCTCGGAGTCAAAACCGCGAAGGCGGACCTCGAACGCGGGGAGCTTCGAGGGCTGGATCTCAGCTCACTTACTCCAGAGCGGCGCGAGGCCGTGCTAGCCGCGGTGGCCGCGATGGCCACGCACGGTGAGAGGACGGAACAGAGATGAAGGTCGTCGCCAACGTCGAGTACGAGAAGCTTGAGGAGATCGGAGCGGGCGAGGGCATGAACTCGAAGGTCTATCTGGCCACCGACCCACAGTTGTCGGGACCGATCGCGGTGAAAGAGATTCCGAAGAAAGACTTCGGCAACCAGGTGAACCTCTACTTCGCCGAAGCACAGGCCATGTACAAGACCCGACACGACAACATCGTGCCGGTCCACTACGCGTGTGAAACCGACTCGCACGTCTGTATCGCCATGCCTTTCTTCAAGAGAGGTTCTTTCGCCCGTCTGGTAAAGTCGGGACCTGCACCCCTCTCGTTGGTGCTGTCGACTGGGCGAGCTGTGCTCAAAGCGCTCGCTCAGGTGCACCTTGCCAACTTGCTGCACCTCGACGTGAAGCCCTCGAACGTCCTGCTGTCTGACAAGGGAGTCCCCATGCTTGCCGACTTCGGTCAGGCTCGTCAGCTCTCATCTTCCGGTGTCGCAACCGCTAGTCGCCTCTACTACCTCGCCGTGCCACCAGAAGCGCACTTGCACAAAGGTGCCGTCGCTCTCCCGTCTGACATCTTTCAAGCCGGCGTCCTTCTCTACCGGGCTGCAAACGGCGACCCCTTCTTCAAACAGCAGTGGAACGTCGACCACGCTAAGCAGTCGGCCGCAGTGGTGAAAGGCCGGTTCCCGCGCCGAGACCTGTTTCTACCGCACGTCCCACAGCGACTGCGAACCGTGATCCGGCGCGCGCTGAAGGTACGCCCCGAGGACCGCTACCAATCCGCAGTAGAGTTCGCTGACGCGCTTGGCAAGGTTGCCTGTCCAATCAACTGGCAAACCAAGATCAGGCCCGATGGTGCTTACTGCTGGGAAGGGATCCGTGACGGGCAGCCCACGCTCTTGGTCCTCGCTCAGCCAGCCGACACTGAGTGGAACGTCGAGGTCTACACAGAGGGGGAGCGAGGTGCTCGCCGCGCCAAGGGCAAATCTACGTTTTGGCGTAGGGGGTTGGCGTGGCCCAAGGCGGTCGCCCACCTCACCGAGGTGTTCGAGAATCTGCGCTAGCGAACTCGACGTACTCCCCCACAAGGCGGAGCTCCACGTCGCCCCGATTTGCGGCAGCTTCCGCCAGGCGAACGGGAAGGCATTCGCGACAAAACCGATTCTCCCGGTGTCCAAGCGGCGACACTGCGACTTCCCGCCCACAAAACGCGCAGCGGTGTATCCGCTCCAAGATGGTTGGTATCTGCTTTGCTCGGATCATCGGATCCCTAACCTTTGCGGCCTCGTCTAGGGCCTAGTTCCAGCGTCGGCTTCTGCACGAAATCCTGAAGCGCCTGGTCCACGAAGCGAGCAGCGACCTCCGCGCGGTTGCGACCGTAAATCCCCTTCTCGGCCAGCTCATCGAGGAGCCTCACGGATTCGGTCGACAACGTGATCCGCACTTGGTCGCTACCGCTGCTGTTGGCACCCTTCGGCATACTTAAGCCATACTTGAGGCTCAAGTATGGCACGGGGCCTCCGGATGTAAAGCGACGGCCGACTGCGGTGCCAGAACCCACGAAAGCCGCGGAGCTGGGGCGAAACCGGCGGCGACAGACCTCGCACAACGCAACCAAGCCGGCCTGTAGCGGCCTGCGCGTCCGCTGCTACTGGCCGCGCTCAAGGCGCGGGCCCACGACTCGCACTCGCGTATCAGGCGAACAATCGCCCCGCCTCAGCATTCAAACCCTAGTGGTGCACCGTACGGCGAGGCCGCGATAGCGGAGCCGCGCGGAACCTATTCCAGTCCCGCGAGAGACCTGCTACCCATCGCACAATGGCCAATCTGCCGCCCATCACGCGCGATGACGTTGATGACGCTATCAACCACGTGCGCTCATTCGGGATCCCAAAGAACCGCCGCTCGACGAAGTTCTGCTTGGTGGCAGGCAGTGACCACCTGCCGCCGAAATACGTGCTGACGCTGGCTGCAAAACGATCCCTCGGACGTGAACTCGACCCGTCAGAGTTCTACGGAGGAGCTCAATCCAACGGGCTCCTGACAGAGCTCGGATTCAAAGTGCGTGCCTGCAATTGTGGGGGTGAGATCGCATCGGCAGTGACACGACCGCCAGCCTCAACCAAGAAGGAGCCCGCGGCCAAAACCACGAAGACTCCAAAGCAAGCGTCCAAGCGAACTGAGGACACTCCGGCCCCGAAACCGCAAGGGCCGCTCTCGGGCTTGAAGCGCGCCGTGTCCAAGCTCCTC
>JAGQIY010000901.1 GCA_020430865.1 Myxococcales bacterium | reverse complement strand
GGGCGACCTCGAGACGGTGGTGGTCAAAGGAAAGCTCGGCGACGCGGTGACGGCGGTCACCGTCGTGCGCCCCACCGCGAAACCGAAGCACGACCGCTTTGCGCTGGCGTCCCCCGAGTCCAAGCTCGAGAGCTTCCGGAAGACGGGCGCGGGGCTCCTCGACGGTGGGATCGTGATCGGCGTGGAAGTGGAAGGCGACCAGGCAAAGGCGCGCGCGTTGCTCGACGACCTCGTCGATGGTCCGCCCCGTCAGAACCTCTCCCCGGGCGGTTGACCAGGCCCCCGCCTCGGGCGCTCGGAACATCGTTGCGTTCGCATTGGTGGAGACTTTACAATTTGACCTTGTCGGGCACTTCGGTTCCTCCCAGCGGCACGATTCGCACCTCTCGCGGCTCCGTCACTCTTGCAGAGCTTCGCGGTCGTTGCGAAGTGGTCGAGCCGGGAATCGTGCTGTTTCGTGAGTACGACGACGCCAACGCCGACACCTTCGCCGCCCAGGTGAAGGTGGTACAGGAGCTCGGCGAGCCTTTCGGGGCCTACACCGTCATCGTCGACCTCCGCGAGGCGCGGAATCGCCCGCGCACCGAGATGGTCCAGGAGATCCTCCGCAGCATCCGAAGCTGCGGGGTGCATTGGGCCACGATCCAGTCGACGAGCCTGCCGATTCGCGCCATCGCGCAGTTCATCATCCGCCGCGTGGTCGGGGACAACGTGTCCACCCACGCGACCAAAGAGGAAGCCGTCGCCGCGTGTCGCCTCGCGCTCGAGGCTCAGCTCCGCGCCGCAACCTGAGGGCCCGCGCAGCAACCTGAGGACCTGCGCAGCAACCCGAGGGCCCCGCGAGGTAACCTGAGAGCAGCTCGCTGGAGCCTGGGGGCGGCTGGCCGTCTCGTCACTGAGCTCGAGCCGCCTTGGCGAGGATCTCGCGCGCCGCCAGGTGCGCCTCCTCGAGCGATTCGTGCATCGTGAGCCGGGAGCGAATCGCGGTCATGCGCGCCACCACGAATTGGATCACGGAGCGCATGAAGCTGCTGCTGCCGGGGCGGATCGCGCACCAGTGAATCCCTATCGAGCCGATGCATTTCACGATGTGCTCGATCAGCTCGGGCTTCGGACGCGAAGCCTGGGCGAGATCGACGACCACGACGAACCGATCGAATCCTGCCGCGAGCTCGCGGAGTCGGTCCATCTCCACGTTGAACGCGTCGATGGTGCCGTGGGGCGTCTCCAGGAAGTACACGATGCCTTCCTCGAGCAATCGGCAACGATCGCGGAGCTCCTGCACCGATGCCGTGCCGCGCTGGAGCGCGACTTGGTCGCCAGGCGACCGAGTGGCTGTGGTCGTCACCTGCATGTCCCTCCCTCGCCGCCAGAGTAATCGATCGTGAGGAGGTCGCACAACGGTCTCTCTCGCTGTGATTGCAATGGTCGGCAGGAGGTATCACGTGCCTCCTCGACGAAGCTCAGTCTTTTGGTTGATGCCCGAGTGATGGATATCAAACAGCGGTTGCTGGATATGCAACACCCGCTTCTTCGACGGGCGGCCGGAGCAGAAGTCAAGGTCGGGAAATCGCACGACCCGCTCTCCGTGGCTGGGTTGGTACGACGAGTGCCTCCTCCTCGGGCACCTTCGAGGGACGAAGAGGGGAGGACGACGATGGCGACGACACGCTGGTTGGTGGGCTTTGCTGCGCTGGTGGGGATGACGCTCGGAATGAGCACGCCCGCGCACGCCAAGAAGAATCACCCTGAGGTTCCGTACCTCGTGGGGGACGTGGACGAGGGCGAGTATGTGAGCCGGCTCCACCGTGGCGCCGTCGTTCCCGACGAGCTGCTGGTGATGCCGACGGGGGACAACTGCCAGTCCTATGTCGACGCCAAGGTCTCCTGGAACAAGCAGGAGAACTGGGTGAAGCTCCACCTGGTGGGCGACAATGCCCTCACGCCTCACCCGACCGTGGAGCGTACCGAGGGGGTGGACTACTTCCCGAACCCGTTCATGCCGGAGCCGGAGGACTTCACCAACGGCCGCTACCAGTTCTGGTTCATCATCCTCGGCGAGCCCATCGACTTCTACTACGACCCGCTCACGCTGGATCTGCTCGGCAGCGAGCACGACTTCAACACGCCGCCGGTGGGCGTCATCACGCTCCATCTGCCGGTGGGCTACGCGATGGCGTCGAACTTCTTCCAGCCGGATCAGAACGGCGACCTCGACTACCAGGAGACCTTCGCCTACGACGCGATGGTCCGGGGCGATCTCCCGCAATTCGCCCATGTTGCGGCGACCTATATCCAGCACAACCTCTGCACCGCTCATCCCTTCCGCTACGAGCAGACGACGACCCGGCCCTATTCGGTGACGCGGCCTGCCGCGGAGGCGCTCACCTTCGAGGACTACCTGAGGTCGGGCATGTTCTTCGACCTCACCATCGAGCCCCCGCAATACGCGTCCTTTCCACCGCGCAGCACCAATACGGCCACCTTCAGCCAGAATCCGGCGGTCGGCGGTGGCATCCCCAACGGTTGGTCACTCGACATCGAGGCGGTCTTCGCGAATCTCGCGCCGCCGATCCGCCCCTGGGAGGGTGCCGGGGCCTGTCAGCCGTGGCTGAAGCCACAGCGGATCCGCAGCTTCAACCAGTGCATTCCGATGTGAAGGGGGGACGATCATGAAACTCACGAAGATCTGCATCGCCGCCGTCATGACCGCGCTCTTCGCTGGCTGTCTGAACGAGGGAGACCAAGAGGAGTCCCTGGCCGAGACCCAACAGGCCCACTCCAAGCACCACCAGAAGAAGGGCAAGCTCAACCCCGGCTACAACCTGTTCCTGTTCGAGGACACGGCCTTCATCCCGGCCCAGCCTGGCTCGGACGTGACGGCAGGTCGTGAGCTCTTCGGTGTGGCCGCCGACCTCCAGGCCCGCGACGACACCCTGGCGCTCTTCACCGGGCCCTCCTTCGTCGCCCAAGGTGTCGTGGCGAGCAATGGTCGCACCTGCTTCGACTGCCACCGGGGAACGGCGGATCAATTCGGGCTACCGGAGCCACCCTTGTCCAACACCATTCCGCCGACCGATCCGATCTTCACCGGCGTGAACGCCGATAGCGGTGGCGACCCCCGCGCCCCGGCGCTGCTCGACCAACACGGCTTGATCAAGTATCGCCCGAACCGCTTCAACGCGGCGCGTCCCGCGGAGGACCCCTACCGGCAGGTCTTCTTCTGGCGAAAGTCACCGGCTTTGCTCAATGTAGGGCTGACACACGGGTTTTTGATGGACGGCCGCGCTCGGACGCTGCGCGAGGCCGCGCAGGGGGCGGTCTTCAGCCACACCCAGGACTCGGACGATCGCTTCGACGACCTCTTGTCGGAGCCCGCGGCTCACGACTTCTCAGCGTTTCTGCTGAGCCTCGTGACGGATCCGGCCCTCGCCGCGCTTCGCGACGAATCGGACCCGATGCACGACACGCTGATGAACGATCCGTTCTACACGGTGCCGATTCAGACCAAGGCGCAGCGGCGTGGGCGCAAGGTGTTCGAGAAGGCCTGCTTCAGCTGCCACAACACCCCGAATGTCTTCGGCAACCGCGACGGGGCCCTCGCCCTCGGGCCGGACGGGCTGAACCCCGAGTTCCCGAGCCACGCGCCGGCGGTGGGGCGCACGTTCAACGTCGGCGTCTCCGAGCGGAACGCGCACAACCTGGAGTTCACCCGCTGGACGGGCACGGCGTTCGAGCCGATCGTGCTGCCGCTCGCCAACGACGACGGGACCATCGAAAACCATGTGGTGACCTTCGACATCGGGCTCGCGGCGACCACCGCCCGCGTCGCGGACATCGGGCGCTTCAAGGTGCCCCAGTTGCGTGGGATCGCGAACCTCGCGCCCTATTTCCACGACAACTCGGCCGCGACCCTCGAGGAGGTCATCGATTACTTCGACAGCCCCGAGTACAACCAGTCGAAAGATGGGCGCCACTTCCCCATCCACCTCAATCACAAGCAGAAGAGCGACCTGCTCGAGTTTCTCCTGATCTTGTGACGAGGAGCGTCGCTCCCGGAGGTCGCGCGGTCGCCTCCGGGAGACGCCCAATCAAGACGCCCGGCCTGCGTTTCCTTCGAGGCGCAGGCTCCCGAGCTCGCGCCGCAGGTCGGCGGAGCTGGCGGCGGACAGCAGGCTCATGGCGCGCTCGAAGGGCCAGGACAGGATGGCGAGCGGGGTCACCTGGGCGTCCTTGGGGCCCTGGAGCTCGTCGTGACGGTGGCTCACGACGATGCGGAGCCTGCCGTCCTCGTTGTGGGTCTCGACCTGGGAGCTCGGGGCTGGCGGGGGGGCGTTCTCGGCGATGGCCTGGCCCCAGGCGACGAGCCTCGGCAGGCTGCCGGGTGGATAGTGGCACTCGAGCTCGTCGCGGATGAGGTACCAGGTGCGCGTGTGGACGGTGCGCTTCTTGTACCCGTAGGTCGTGCTCACATGTTCCTTCCGCGTCACGTTGCGACGAAAGGTGAGCATGAGCTGGGGGCCGAGCTGGGCTCGTAGCTGGAGCCAGGGATCTTCGTACCAGCGCCAGCCGCCCGCCCCGGTGCTCTCGTTGCCCTCCTTGTGCAGCAGCGTCTGCTTGCTGTCCACGCGGAAGCCGATCTGCGCGTCGGAAGGGAAGACGGCCAGGAGATCCTGCACCAGCTCACCGCGCTGGTCGGCGAGGCGCCGTCGTGAGCTGAACAGGAAGAAGGCGGCGATGCCCGCGATGAGGCAGCAGCCGGCGAGGATGGTGAAGTAGTCGCGGAGCCCGAGCTTGTAGGTCGCGGCGCCGAGCCCGATCATCGCGACCGGCCCGAGCAGGGCGAAGGCACAGCCGCCCTTGGCGCGGAGGCCCTCCGCGCGGTTGAGGCGCTTCTGGATGGTCAAGGCCGCGACGAGGTCGCTCGCCGGAGCGTGCATCTCGATGGCGCCGCGCTGCTCGTGAAGGTGCAACACCAGGGCGTTGACGCGCGACTGCTCTGGAGTGGGAAGCGGAGCGGCGGCAGGGCCGTACCCCGCCGCGTGGCCGGAAGC
>JAGQIY010000900.1 GCA_020430865.1 Myxococcales bacterium | reverse complement strand
GGCTGGGAACTCACGCTTCTCTTTCGTGTCCTCGACGGACCTTCTGGCTGTGAAGTTTCGACGCAGGGCTGGTGGTCTGCGGCGTCAGGTCACGCTACACCAGCGAGTCGCTATGGAGCCACCGTTTCGGAGTCACAAGTGGGGCGAGTTGGCGCGCTCGCCCTGGAGAGACCCAGGGTGTCGCAGCGAGTAGTCGGAGTGGTTCTGGCCGCTGGCGCATCGCGACGAGCCGGTTTCCCCAAGGCGCTGGCGACGCTGAACGGAGAAACGCTCCTGCGGCGGACCTGCGCGACCCTGTCCGCAGCTGGCTGCGACGCGATCTGTGTGGTGCTCCGCGCGCATGACGTCGATAATATCCATGCGAAAATTCCAGATGGCGTCAGCAGTTGCACCAACTCGCGACCGGAGCTCGGCATGTCCAGCTCGCTGGCCTGTGCGCTCAGGGATCCCTCGCTGGCGGACGCCGACGCGGCGGTCGTCTCCCTGCTGGACCATCCCCTTGTCAGCCCTGACACCGTCGTTCGGCTGATGAGTCACTGGCGCAGCTCTGGTGCTGCGTTGGTGCGTCCGACGTTCGGCGGTCGCGGTGGACACCCTTACGTCCTCGCCAGGCAGCTGTTCCCAGGGCTCCTCGAGCTGCCCCTGGGCTCCGACCCGCGGCCCTTCTTCTCGCGCTTCGCGTCGGCGGTCGAGGTCAGCGACCCGGGGGTGGTCGACGACGCGGACCTGCCGGAGGAGCTGCAGGCGCTCGGGGCCAAGCCGCCGTCCAGGCGCCGCTAGCAGGCTGCGCCGGTGGGCTAGGTGTGGGTTAGTTGCCGTGCGGAATCAATGATACCGAGACGTATCCGTGTGGATGCCCACGATGCGCTCTCACCCCCGAGAACCAGCCCGCTCAGGAAAGCCAGAGCCACTCCGGAGCCGGGCGGGCGCGGGGCTTGTCCTTGAGCATGGAATCCACGGTTCGCGGATACGACCGCGTTTGGCAGCGCCGCCCGTGCTCTCGCGCGGTTCCCACATATCCAAGAAATGGCTAGTGATTTCGTATGTTTGGGGGTGAGGTGAGGCTTTTTCGAAGTTTTCCGCAACTTGGAAGGAAGGTGGACGAAACCCGGGGCAGCCTGAACAGGAGGCCGGAAAGTCCATGACCACTCGTATCGATTCGGGGCCACGCCCCAACGTCACTCCATCCCAGACTGCCGCTCGCACCACGCCGCCTCCCGCGCGGCCTTTCAAGGCCGTGATGGAAGCCGGAGCGGGAGCCGTCGTCAGCGGCGCCGAGGGCACCCTGCGTCGCCTCCCTGGAGGACCCATTCTGGCCGCTGCGGTGCGCGCGACGCCTGCTCAACCGAGCGCCGGGGGCGCCACGTCGGCGGAGGGATCGAGCGGCACTGCGGGAGGGGGCGCGACTCGGGACGAGCACGGCCAGATAGAGAGTGCGCTTGACCAACAGGCGGAACAGAACTTGTACTACCTCGGCCTGCAGGCTCGCATCTCCGCGGAGTCTCGGGCCTACTCGGCCATGTCGAACGTGCTCAAGGCGCGCCACGACACGGTGAAGAACGCGATCGGGAACATCCGCTAAGGGGCGCATCATGGGCATCGATGGAATCGGAGGCGGCGGGCTACCGCCCGGCGGAGTTGGCGGACCGGGAGGACCCAAGGGCCCGAAGGGCGCCGGGAGCAAGGAGTTCGAGGTCGATGGCCCAGCGGCTTCCTCCAAGGTCGGCAGCACTCAGGCGAGCGAAGCGCTCGGCCGCCTGGAGGCTGGCGAGATCAGCCTCGATCAGTACCTCGACACCCGGGTTCAGGAAGCAGTGAGCCACCTCGAGGGCAAGCTGCCAGGGGATCAGCTCGATTTCGTCAAGGAGAGCCTGCGTCAAGAGCTGCAGACCGATCCCGTGCTGGTCGAGCTGGTTCGCCGCGCGACTGGGGTCTCCCCAGGCTCAGCAGGCTAGCCGCGGCGTTGGGACCAGTTTCGAAGAGCGCGCGTCCGGTGGTTCCGGGCGCGTCCTCTCCCTGCTATCTCGAGAGCCATGGCGCGTGCGCTGACCCTCTCCAGAAGCCGTCGTCCGATGCGCCTGACGGCGCTCGAGGATCTCGGGGGTGCGAAGCGAGAGGACGTGGGATCGCGTGTCGAGGAGCTGCTGCGCTGCCAGCAGCGCCGCGTCCCGCTGGTGCCCACCTGGGTGCTGCCCAGCGAGGTCTTCCACCAGGTCGTCGAGGAGGAGCTGCCTTCCGGGCACGATCCGTCGAGCTTGCTCCGATTGATCGATCGCCCGCGTGGACTGGAGAGAGCGGCGAGGGCCAGTCGGCGACTGCTGCGCGCGCCGTTTCCTCTGCAACTTGCCGCGGATCTCGCCGAGTTCTGGGAAGCGCATGGCCAGCATGCCACGGCCCGCATCAGCGTCAGTAGCAGCCCGACCGTTTCCCGGGTGATCGCGGCGCACGCGGGCTTGCTCGACACCCGAGTCGGCATCGCGTCGCCCACCGCGCTCGCGGACGCGATTCGCCGCGTTTGGGCGATGTGCGGCTACGAGGCAGCGTTGACGTTCCTGCATTCGCAGAAGGTGCGCGACCTGGGGATGCCGGTGGTGATCCAGGTTCTGCCCGAGGCGAGTCAGACGGGGTCGCTGCTGACGCGGGAGTCGGGGCGAGTCGCGCTCGACAGAACCGATGGCGACGGCGCGCTCCAGACCGACACCCGCGTGGTGCGCTACTGGCCAGGCTGGAAGCCGCCGCCGGTGGAGGGCGTGCGTCCAGCGAGGGTGCTGCGCTTCGATCCATACGGAAACGTACTCGCGCGTTCGGCCGTGGCTGGTGAGGGAGACGGCGATCTGTCACAGGAAGCCGTGAGCCAGCTCGCGGAGCTCGCCACGCTCGTCGCACGCGACGCCGAAGCCAAGACCATTGGCTTCGTTCTCGGCGCCGAGGGTCCGGTAGCATGGGACGCTGGAGAGGCTACCCGGCTGGCGCAGATCGAGGGTGGCGAGCCGGGGACGGTGTGGTCGCTGGCGAGCCTGGGTGAAGTGCTCCCGGGGGTCGCCACGCCGCTCACCTGGTCCGTGGCGACGGCAGCCATCCAGGATGGCTTCGCCCACGCCTTTCGAGAGGCGGGGCTGAAGGTTCCGCGCGGACAAAGCCTGGTCGCGCGAATCGACGGTCGCGTCTATTTCAACGTGTCCGTGTTCTTCGAGGTGGCCACCCAGCTCCCGGCGCTACACACACCCAGCTTGCTGGAGATCATGGGCTCCGCCGAGCGGGAGGTGCTGGCGCCCGACACCGGCAGCTCACCGAGCTTCGTGCGGGTACCGATCGTGCTAGCCAAGCTGGTCAGCGAGCAACGGCGCCTGGCCGAGGACGTGAAGCGCTTCGAGGAGCAGGCCGAGCAGCAACGGCGCTGGCTCGTGGAGATGGATCTCGCGATCTTGCCCGACGACGCGCTGAAGACGACCCTGGCGGAGACCCACGACTTCTTTCGGCGCACCAGCGAGCTGCTCCTGAGCTGCGCCTCGGCGACGTTGATGTCGTACGTCGCGCTGAAGACCGTGCTGGCGCGGAGCTGGCCTGCTCAGGCGGAGTCCATCGCTCAGGCGTTGACTTCGGGGGTCGGGGGGCTGGATACGCTCGGTCCGGCCAGCGCGGTGCTGCGGGCACGCGAGGGTTTGCCGATCAGCGACGCCAACGTGGATCCTGACGGAAGCGATCCCGCGCTGGCGGTCAGCCTGAAGGAGCTCCTGGTGGAGCTCGGGGATCGTGGGCGCTTCGAAGCCGAGCTGGCCGCGCCTCGTTGGCGGGAGCAGTCGGAGGGTCTGGTGGAGCTACTGTCGCGGCTGCCCCCGGTGGATCAGACTCGCAGCGTGGAACAGCGGGTCCAAGCGGTGCGCGCGCGTGCTGACGCCGAGCTGGAGCGCGTGCAAGAGCGTCTGCCTTACGTGGAGCGCGTGGCCGCGCGAAGCCTGATCGCACGCTACCGGCGCTTCGCCAAGCTGCGTGAGCGCGCGCGCGTGTGGCTGGCCCGCACCGCGAGTATGCTGCGCATCGTGGTGCAGGATGCGGGCCGCCGCCTGATGCGCTTGGACCCACGTTTCCCTACGGATGGTGCTTTCTATCTCACGTATGCCGAGCTGAGGGCGGCGCTGGCCAGCGTGCGGGCAGACCTGGGGCCGATCGCGGCGCTGCGCCAGGCGGAGCACGCTGGCCAGCTGGCACGGCCCGACCCTCCCCGGCTCTTCGTGGGCGGTCCCCCGCTGCAGGCCGTGCCCCCCGCATCCCGTACGGTGCTGCGCGGCATGCCGGGTGGTGCTGGCGTGGCGACGGGCAAGGCACGGCTGGTGCGCTCGCTGCAAGCCGCGCAGAGCACCCTCGAGCGCGGCGACATCTTGGTGGCGCGCGCCGCGGATCTGGGACTGGTGCCCGATCTGCTGCTGGCTGGGGGCTTGGTCGTGGAAATCGGAGGACCGCTGAGTCACTTGACGCTGGCGGCCCGGGAGCTGGACGTGCCCTGCGTTGTCGGGGTGCGTGACGCCTTCGCGACGCTGGAAGAGGGTGAGCTGTTGCGGGTCGATGGGGCGCGCGGCGTCGTCGAGCGCCTCGAGGCCTGATGGCGCGACACGGGCTCACGGTGAACGCCGAGGTGCGTCTCGGCGACGCGCTCAGAGAGCTGCTGAGCGCCGCCGGGGAGCTCTGGTCGAAGGACGAGCTCCACCTGGCCGCGGCGCTGAGCGAGGGGCGCGTTTTTCTCGACGGTCGGCGGCTGCTGGAGGACGAGCTGGACCGGTGGATTGCCGTAGGGCAACGCTTGGAGCTTGGAGAGCGCGCGGAGAACACCGACGAGCAGCCTCGGGTCCTCGACCAGCGCTGGGGGCTCGTGGCTGCCTACAAGCCGAGCGGCTTGCCCACGGAGCCGGATCAGCGCAGTCGGGACTCGCTGCTCAGCCGTCTCGAGGCGACGCTCGGCCAGCGTCTCCATGCGATGAGCCGTCTGGATGCGCGGGTCAGTGGCGTGATGCTGCTGGCGACCGACTCCGCGAAGCAGCTGGCTCATGAGCTGCGAGCCAGGGCAGCCATCGAGCGGCGCTACATCGGCGTGGTGGGTGCGCTTCCCGAGCAGGGCAACGGCAAGTGGAGCGGCGCGATCGGTCTCGGGGAGCGGGGCAAGCGTCGCGTCGGTGGGCGCGGCGCGAAGCCTGCGCTGACTCACTATCGCGTCCTGGCCACGCTGCCCCCTGGCGCGCCCGTCCTCTCGGTGCGTCGTGGCCGCGAACTGGTGCCGCTTCAGCCAGCGTGGCTCGAGTTCCGCCTGGAGACTGGCCGCACGCACCAGATCCGGGTGCACTGCGCTCACGCGGGCGCGCCGTTGCTCGGCGACGGGCTGTACGGCGGGGTGGCTGCGGTGACGTTGCCACGTGGCAATGTGCTCGAGCTCTCGCGCATCGCGCTGCACGCGCGCTACGTCGGCGTGACGCACGCGGGAAGCACCTGGCAGGTAGCCTGCCCTCTCCCCCAAACCCTCGAGGAGTGGTGGAGCCGACTCGGTGGGGAACCTCTCGGCGCGCCCTAGCAGGCTGCCGAGAAACTGCGTCTTCCAGCAGCCTGCGTGCTGATCCGCGCGGATTGAGCCCGCTTGCTCGGACAGAACACCACGAAAGTGAGCAGGGAGGCGCCCGGAAGGTGCATCGAGGCGTGTTTTTCAACACCTGCGAAGCGTCAAGGGCCCGTGAAGAGCCGGGCCTGATCCAGGTAAAGGCCAGCGCTCTCGGTGTAGATCACCTCGCTGGTGCCTTCGGCATCGAAGCGCGAGATCGCGGCTGCGGACTGGTTGCTGCCCAGGCACACCGCGACGCCGCTCGGCTCGAGCAGGCAGCTCTGGAGGCTCGTCGTTCCAGGGATCGGCGGGTAGTCCGCGAGCCGAGTCACGGAACCATCGGGCGCCACGCGAAGCGCCGCAGCGGGAGTCGTGCTGAGTGGGCGCTCGAGCAGCAGGAAGCCTTCGCCGAAGGCGCGCGCATGTCCGACGTCCGATGGGACCAGGCTGAGGCCGCCGAGATCCACAGGCGTCTTGCCGCTCGATCGGCGGAGCGTGAACATGCTGTCGCTGGCGGTCAGGTACACGCCGTCCTTGCCTACGGCGACCAGCGTGTCTCCCTCCAGCTCGACCTCGCCATCGCTCCTCATGAAGCGCCCGTCGTCGCAGCGCACCACCCGTTCTGCGCTGCCTTCCTCGAACCACTCAGCGACCACCACGCAGCCGTCGGGCTCCGGCAGCGGAACGTCGTTGGTCTCCGGATTTGGTGGGAAGCCAGCGGAGACGAAGTCCGTCTCCCACAGCCGGTAGTCGCCGGCCGTCGCGCGGTAGGCGAGGGCGCCGTCGCTCGACCGGATCGCGAGTTCGTTATTATCACATGGAAATGAACCTGAGAGCTCCGCAGGCGCTTCTGGCAAGGCGACGACCCAGGTGCCACAGTCACCCGCGAGGTTCTTGCCCTGAACGTAGACGCGCGTCGGATCGAAGGTGACCAGCGGGGTGACCCCGCCGCTGCCAGCCGCGCCGGCACTGCCTCCGCCGTGGGTCCCGGCGCTCGCGCTACCCGCGCTGCCGCCGCTGGCGCTGCCTCCGAAGCTCATGCCCGCCGTGCCTCCGTCGCTGGCGCCTCCGTTGCCACCGATGGGGGGCGGATGGGACTCCGAGCCGCAGCCCGCGCCGAGCCAGGCGAGGGCGATGAACAGGGTCATTCGACCCAACGTGCATGCGGATTGCGTCGCTGCGCCCGTCATTGGGACCGGGTCGGCGTCGCGACGGCGGTCAGCGCACGAGTCAGAAGACATCGTTTCTAGCCTATACCAGCTGAACGCTGGCGACGACTCGGATAGCCTAGAAGTAACGGACAACTGCTCCTGTTAGCGGGTGAGTGAGCCGATGCGATTAGAAGTTGGTGAGAAGCGTTCGACGAGTGTTGGGGTGCTTGGCCTGGTGGTGCTGGCGTTGTTTGCCTGCAAGAGCCAACAAGAACAGCCCCAGGCAGAGCAACCGGTGGCGGCTCCCCAGCCCGATCCACAGCTCAACGTCGAGCCTCCGCCAGAGCCGGCGCAGCCGGTGGCAGCGGCATTGAGCTTCACTCTGAGCCACTCGAGCATCAATCAAGGTGAGTCCGTGAAGCTGACGTTCAGCCAGGCGGTGAACCCCGCCTCTGGCAAGAACTGGGTGACCATTGTTCCCGCGGGGAAACCCGACAACGACTGGGGGGAGTGGAAGTACGTGCCTGCTGGCGCGACGAGCATCGAGCTGACTCCGAAGGCCACGGGGTCGGTCGAGGTGCGCCTGCACGACACCTATCCAGATCACAAGTTCGGCGTTCTGCACCGAGCATCGCTGAGCGTGGTTGCCAGCAAGTGCAACGGGACGTTCGCCAGCGAGTGCGATTGCCCTGGGGGCGTGAAGGGCGCGATGACCTGCGACGAGAGCCGGGGTTGGTCAGCGTGCGACTGCCCGAAGCCGAAGCCGAAGCCCAAGCCGTTGAGTTGCAGAGACGGTCAGACGCGCGCGTGTCCTTGCGGCGATGGCACCTTTGGACGCCAGACCTGCGACCGCGGTCGCTGGCCGAGCGGCTGCTTCCTCTGCGACTGAGTCGTTCGGTGCCAAGTTCGGCTCGAGCTGGAGCGGGCAGCTGGACGCCGTCGCCCGAGCGTGACACGGACTCGGAGTGATTCGCCTTCGAGCATCGATTGCAGTGCTCACCACGCTGGGCCTGGCAGCGGCTTGCTCAGCGCGCCCGGGCACCCGAAGCGTGGATGACCAGGTCCAGGCGCCCGGCGTCACCGTCGATCACCACGTTGCCGAGGGCACCGGAGATCCGAAGCCGGTCGAGCTGCCTCTCGACGGGGGGGGCGAGGCCGAAGCGCCTCAGGAGCTGCCCCCTGACTCCGCTCCGGATCCCGAACCCTTGAGCCTGAAGGACCAGTGGGAGTACACGCTGCGCTACCAGGATGGCGAGGTGAGCGTGGAGCGGGTGAGGAAGCTCGTCTTTCCAAAACCGGTGGTCACCGACCGACGCATGGGGCGCTTCGCCATCGAACTCTGGATCGGCCGCGAGCTGGTCGATCGGGTGCGCTTCGATTTTCCAATGCTCGCAGCCGAGGAGCCGCCGAGCGGCAAGCGCAAGCCGCTGCACGAGCCGCCGAGCCTGGCTGCAGGCGCGGACGTGAGCCTCGCCGTTCGGGTGCCTGCCAGCCCTCGTGCGACGCGCGCGGTGCTCATCGATCGCGCGACCGGCACTCAGCGCTCGCTGCCCTGGCCTCCAGACTCTCCGCTGCCGCCAGTCGCCGCTTCGCTCAAGTCGGCGCCGGCCTCGCAGCAGGTGGAGGAGCGGTCGAGCTCCCTTCCAGCGGATGCGGGGGCGGGCGCGTCGGACGCAAGCGCTCCGGGCGCGTCGGACGCAAGCGCTCCGGGCGCGTCGGACGCAAGCGCGGTACGGAAGTGAACCAGCCCCGAGACCCCATAGGGGATTCGCACGTATCAGCGTCCATCGCCCCGTGAGAGCCAAGACCCCCGAGTTTTTAGTGTCGCTGGAGCCTCGCCGTCGAGACAGTGGCCATTTGACCACCAACCGTGCCACGCTACGCGCGCCATGAAGTGCGAGGCGTGCGACCACGAAAACATAGACGGTGCGCGGTTTTGCGCGGGTTGTGGGGCCATCCTCCCAGCGGCGCATGATGAGGGCGAGGACCCGCTGGTCGGGCAAGTCGTCGGCGGCCGCTACCGCATCACCAAGGTGCTTGGTGAGGGCGGCATGGGCATCGTCTATCTGGGGGAGCAGCAGATGGGCTCCACGGTCCGCAAGGTCGCCGTGAAGACCCTGCACGCGCACCTCAGCAAGGACCCATCGGTGTTGGCTCGGTTCCACCGAGAGTGTGGAACGGTGGCGCAGCTCGAGCACCCCAACACCATCAAGTTCTACGACTTCGGGTCGATGGCAGATGGCACCTTGTACATCGCCATGGAGTTCGTCTCCGGGTCGCCGCTGGACAAGATCGTCGAGGAGGGGCCGATGCCCCCCGAGCGCGTGCTGAAGGTGATGAAGCAGATCTGCGGCGCGCTCGACGAGGCGCACAAGCAGGGGGTCATTCACCGCGACCTGAAGCCGGAGAACGTGATCCTGACCACGCGCGCCGGTGAGAAGGACTTCGTCAAGGTGCTGGACTTCGGTATCGCGGCGCGGAGTGAGTCGGCTGACGCGCAGAAGGAAGCGAAGCTAACTCAACAAGGCATGGTGCTTGGTACCCCGCCGTACATGAGCCCGGAGCAGTTCACCGGTAAGGAACTCGATCAGCGCAGCGACATCTACTCGTTGGGCGTCATGGCCTACGAGATGCTCACCGGCAAGCTGCCCTTCGACGCCGACACGCCCTGGGAGTGGGCGACGAAGCACATGACGGCACAGCCGACGCCCTTCGAGGCCTCGGCCCAGCAGGTCTCCGCGCCGCCGAACATGAAGTCGGCAATCATGCGCGCGCTGAGCAAGGACCGTGAGGAGCGACAGCCGACGGCGGTGGCGTTCTTCTCCGAGCTCTCCGGAGGCGGCGGCGTCACCGTGGAGCAACCACCGGTTTCCGCAGGGGAAGATGTCGGAAGCGCGCACACCGCGGCGATGGCTGCGGCGCCCGATTTCGGCGCGATGGGTGCAGGTCCCGCGAGTCCTCCCGTCGGTGGTATGGGCGGCGGGCCGATGGGCGGTCCCCCGATGGGCGGCCCGCCAATGGGCGCAGCACCCGCGGTATTGCCGCCTCCGCCTCCGCCGGCTCAAACGAGCGGCGGTGGTGGGAACAAGGGTCTCGTGATTGGCTTGGTCGCGGTGCTGGGTGTTCTCGGTCTGGCGATCGTCGGCGTGCTGGCAGCACGTGGCGGAGGCGACGATGGTCCCGACGGGCCAATCGTGATTCCAGAGTCCGATGG
>JAGQIY010000899.1 GCA_020430865.1 Myxococcales bacterium | reverse complement strand
CTTCATGGACCTGAACATGCCGAAGGTACACGGCCGCGAGGTGCTGGCGAACCTGGTGGCCCGAGGGATCAGGTCTCGGGTCGTCGTGATCAGCAGCGCGGTGAACGAGCACGTGCGAGCCGAGCTCTTGCAGCTGGGTGCGTTCCGCGTGATCTCCAAGCCGTTCTCCCCGGCCGAGCTGGGAGAGGTGATCGCCAGCGCGACGGAGGCTGCAGCGTGAGCCACGAGCAAACCATCCTGAGCGACGCCGTCTGCGAGACGTTCGCGAACCTCGCCTTCTTGGACCTGATGCCGGGTGACGCGAGCATCGGCAAGCGCGACGCCTCTTGCGTCGCCATCGACGTGTTCGAGCCGGTCGCTTGTCGGGTCGCCATCGCCGTCCCACCGGCGCTGCTCGACGAGATTGCGACCTCCGCGACGGGCGGTGAATGCGCGGGTGACGACCTCGAGATCGCAAAGCGTGACCTGCTCCTGGAGGTCGCCAACGTGATCGCTGGCGCGTTCGCCTCGCGCGTACGAGAGGCAGGCGCGCCCGTGGAACTCGGGTTGCCTCGTGTCGAAGCCCCCGATGCCAACCTCAGCTGGCGACGCTTCGAGACGGAAGAAGGCTGGGTAGACGTCAGCCTGGAGTTCGAGTCCGCGGACTGATCGCGTCGACACAACCGCGCGACTGAAACGCCCAAACCCAGGCCATGGGTTTGGGCGTTCTTGCGTTTCGCAACCAACGCAGGGGGCGCGTCGCAGGTGCACGCGGACACAGAGCCTCTCTCACCGAGTCAGCTCGGGGCGCGGCGGATTGGCTTAAGTGATCAGTCAGCGAGCCGTTCTTTCCAACGTTCCCATCCTGGGACGCAGGAAGAAAGCAGAAGAGTGAGCAACGTCGGCTGGAAGTCCGTATTCACCAAGATCCGGGAGACCGTCTTGGACCGCATCCGCGATGTCAACGATTTGACTGAGCGTGAGGTCGTCACTGCGGGCGGACTCCTGGAGCGCATCGTCACCGAAGCCCAGCGACACGTCGAACAGACACAGACCTCCGTCGCGTCGATCTCGGGAAACGCCTCGGAGGGCAACATCGGAGACGTGCTCGAGTCGCAGACCAAGACCGTGTCTGACTTCCTGAGCGCAGTGCGCAGCCACGTGGACAAGCAAGCTCAGATCGCGCGTCGTGCTCACGAGTCCACTCAGAAGATGCGACGTCTCACGGAGTCCATCACCGGTATCGCCTTTCAGACGCGCGTGCTTTCGTTGAACGCCTCCATAGAGGCGAGCCGTCTCGGCGCTGCGGGCGCGGGCTTCGACGTCATCGCGTCGGAGATGAAGCGCCTGAGTGACGTCGTCGAGGAGTCGAACCGCCTGGTCAGCGCTCTGGCCAGCGAGCTGAGCAACAACATGGAGGCGCTGGCGACTCACGCCGATCACGTCAAGGCGGACACCTCGAGCTTCGGCGAGCGCATCGACCAGGACCTGCATCGGGTGCGTGGCGCCTCGAGCTTCCTCACGCAAACGCTCCACGCCATCGTCCAGTCCGGCGAGCACGCGATCCGCGAGATCATCAAGAGTTCGCACGAGGCGCTGTCGCACCTCGCGTTCCAGGATCCCGCGGCTCAAGCGCTGATGATCGTGGATCGCGACTTGCTCTCGCTGGACGAGTCCGCAGAGGTGCTGCTGGAAGGCGGAACGGTGGACGTCGACTCCCTCGACGTCGCCACTTCCCACGCCGAACGCTACGCAGGTCACGTCGCGGTACTGGACCGTGACTCGGACGTGCCGAACGCCGGCGACGTGATGCTCTTCTGAAGCTCGATCAACCAGACTCAGGCCCGCTGGATGATCCAACGGGACACGAACGACGGCATCGATCACCTCGATGAACCAACAAGGAACCGGAGAAAGCAATGGCAAAGACAATCCTCGTAGTGGACGATTCAGCTTCCGTGCGGCAGCAAGTTCGACTGGCGCTCAGCCAGGCAGGCTTCGACGTCCTCGAAGCCGGCGACGGGCAGGCCGGTCTGGACCAGATCACCGCGAACGACGGCATCGCGGCGGTCGTGTGTGACGTGAACATGCCGCGCATGAACGGCATCGAGATGGTCGAGAAGGTTGCTGGTTCTCCCCGAAAGGGCGTGCCGATCGTGATGCTCACGACGGAAGGTCAGCCGGCGATGATCCAGCGCGCAAAGGCAGCGGGCGCGAAGGGGTGGATCGTGAAGCCGTTCAAGCCGGACCTGCTGGTGGCTGCCTTGAACAAGCTGGTCGCCTGATCCTCACCCACCCAAACCTCGCACAAGCGGTCGCCGTGCAGGCGACTGATCACCTGCAACCATTTCCGTGCGGGGGCGCACTCGAAAGACGAACACATGCCGCATAAAGACTCAGAAACGATATCCAACCTGGTTGACGCGAACTCCTCCGCGCTCTTCGAGAACTACAACGCCCCCATCGGAGCGGCGACGAGCAAGGACCGCACGACCACGATCGCTGCGATCATCGGCTACTCGGGCAGAGAGCTCTCCGGGAGTCTGTGCATCACCACGGTCCCCGAGGTCACGCAGAAGACCTACGGCGGCGAGGCGCCTGCGGACTGGCTGGGCGAGCTCGCGAATCAGCTCCTGGGGCGCCTGAAGACCGATTTCGCCAAACGTGGCGCGGAGGTCTACATCACCACGCCGCTGGTGCTGAAGGGCTACCGACTCGAAGTCTGCGCGAACGAGGAAGAAGGAATCGAGAGCGTGCTACACGACTACGACAGCGACGAGGGCCCGGTGCGGGTGATGTTCCAGTACGAGTTCAAGCCTGGCGCGGGTCTCTCACCGACGCAGTACGTCGAGGATTCGATGGACGTGAGCGAGGCGATCCTCTTCTAGGATCGCCACGGACCAACCGTAGATGGAAGGAGGGAAGGACGCGCTATGACCAACGGGAAACGAGTACTGATCGTGGACGACTCTCCCAGCATCCGGCAACAGCTCCGCGTTTGCTTGCGTGGAGCTGGGTATCAGGTGGACGAGGCAGTGAGCGGTGAAGAGGGCCTCCAGGTCGCGGAGCGTTCACCCTTCGACCTCATCATCACCGACGTCAACATGGGCGCCTTGGACGGTCTGGGCATGATCGAACGCGTGCGCCGGGTGCCCGGACACGTGCAGACGCCCATCTTCGTGCTGACCACCGAGTCGAATCGACAGGTCGTCTCACGCGGCCGGGAAGTGGGCGCCACGGCCTGGATCGTCAAGCCGTTCAAGATCGAGAACCTGGTCGCTGCGGTGGACAAAGCCGTCGGGCGCACCGAGAGCGCCGCCCCGCCGCGCCAGTGAGCAGGTGACCGCGATCCTGCCGAGCACCGCCCCATTTCCCCAGGGTAATAAGCCTGGAG
>JAGQIY010000898.1 GCA_020430865.1 Myxococcales bacterium | reverse complement strand
GGAACCAAGGGGCCTGCTCGCGGCGTTGGGTTCGTGGTGGCACCGCACGGCCAAGGCATGAACCGCTCACGGGTCCAAGGCCCGATGCTGCGCCGTGCTCGTCACGCGGCTGGACTGGCCTCGCTCCGCTGGGCGCTGCCGGCCGCGATTGGATTTCTGGGGGTGAGCTGCGCCGGGAGCCCGCCGCCGCCCACCGCGGAGATCCGTGTCCAGGACGCGGATCCGAGCGCCCAGCCCGAGTCCGCAGAGGCTCGGCGCCAGGTGCCGCCGGGAGGCGCCTGGTGGACGGCACACAGGCCGTGCGAGGACGGCGCCGAGGCGCTGCCGGTCGCCGAGCCACCCGACTTCGACGCCTTCGCCTGTCGTCTGCCGAACGGCCAGAACCATGGCTGGTTCACCAGCTGGTACGAGAACCACCGCCTGCGTCGCCACGGGCACTTCGATCACGGCGCCAAGGATCGCACCTGGTCCGAATGGAGCGCCTCCGGCGAGCTGACGAGCCAGGCGGAGTACCTCGCTGACCAGCCTCACGGTCGCTCGCGGACATGGGGGCCGCGGGGAGTGCTGCTCACCGACTGCAACTACGAGCACGGACTCCTGCAAGGTTTCTGTGCGGAATTTTATGTGACGGGTTCGCCGCGGCGCCACGTGTGGTATCGCGCTGGGACGCCGCACGGTGAGTTCGAGAGCTTCCTCGCCAACGGCTCGACCCAGGACAAGGGACGTTACGTGGACGGTGCACGAGACGGGGAATGGATCTCATGCGACGAGAAGAGCTGCCGCCGTGGTGCGTTCGAGCACGGGGTCGAGAGTGGCATCTGGACGGAGCAGGACGCGGACGGCGTGACCTTGAGCACCGAGGACTACAGCGTCGTCGGACAGCGTACGCGCATCGAGTACTGTCAGGGGCGGCCGTGCAAGCGCACGGTCTACGTCTGGCGGCCTTGAGTGCCTCTGCGGCGTGAGCCCTTGCGTCGTTCGGCAGCGCGCCTTCGCACCCGTCGCCAGCGGCTTCCCTGGCGGTCAGCGGGCGCGTAGCCTAGAGCCTCCAGCAGCGGCGGCAGCTCGGCTCTGGGCAGGCCGAGCCAGTGGCAGACCTCGACCGGCAGTGCAAAGCCCTCGCTCGGCGCGGAGCGCTCGCGCTCCGCCAGGTGAGTCAGGAGCCGCTCGTACAGATCCACGCGGATGGACTGCTGCGCCAGCCGTGGGAAGCCGAGCTGTCGCAAAGCGTCTCCATCGGCGCCCTGGGCCGTGAGCCGCACGGCGCCTGGTGGGACGTCAGGCAGCTTGGCCGCAACACATAGCCAGGCGCGGCGGTGGGCGAGGGCGCGCTGACCGAGCAGCTGGGAGAGATAGACGAAGCGCTTGCCAAACACCACACCCCGCTCCTCGAGACGCGCGCGCTCGCCCGGCGCGAGCAGCGCGAGCTGCTCGCGGGCGCGCCGAGCATCGACGCAGCCGACCTCCTGCTCGAGCTGATAGACCAGGCCTCTCCCCGGCGCCCCGAGCTCGGAGCGCCCCGCCGCCCGAAGCGCGCCGAAATAGCCATCCACCACGCGCTTGGAGAACGCGGTGAGCTCCTGCAGGAGCAGGCGATCCTGGCGCAGCGCGGGTGCAAGGCGCACGCTGGGGCTCAGGGGGTCGGCGCCGCCAGTGAGCGCCCCCAGGAGCTGATGGCCGCGGCGGGGGTCGCGCAGGGCAATCTGGCGGTCGCTCCTGAGCT
>JAGQIY010000897.1 GCA_020430865.1 Myxococcales bacterium | reverse complement strand
GCGGAGTCACCCTCGACGATGAACAGCTCGGTTCCGGTGCGGTTCTTCGCGATGCAGTCGCTGAGCTTGCCGGGCAGGGTGAGCTTGCCGCTGGTCGCCGTCTTGCGGCTGACGGCCGCGGAGGCAGCGCGCGAGGCCTCGCGGGCGCGAGACGCCTGCACGATGCGGAAGACGATCTGATCAGCGATGCTGCGGTTGCTGTTGAGCCAGCCCTCCAGCGTCGGACGCACCGCGCCATCGACGCTGCTCTGCACCTCGGGGTTGTTCAGGCGGTCCTTGGTCTGGCCCTGAAACTGCGGCTCCTCGATGAACACGCTCAGGATGCCGACCACGCCTTCGCGGATGTCGTCGCCGGTGATGTTGACTCCGCGCGGAGTCAATTTGTGGGTCTCGATGAAGTTCTTGACGGCCTTGGTGATGCCGGCACGCATGCCGTTCTCGTGGGTGCCGCCGGAGCCCGTGGGGATGCCGTTGACGTAGGAGAGGATGCGCTCGTCGGTGGACTCGGTCCACTGGAAGACCATCTCGACTCGAGCGCCGTTCTCCTTGAACAGGGTGAATGCCTCGTGGATCGGTCGGTCACCACGGGTCTTGGTGATCTTCTTCAGGTAGTCGGCGATGCCCTCGTCGTGCTTGAAGGTCTGGCTGGTGCCCGCCTTCTCGTCGACGAAGGTCACCTTGAGCCCCTTGTGCAGGTAGCTCGCGACCTCCAGGCGCTCGCGGATTGTGTCCGGATTGAAATCGATGCGGGGGAAGATGCGCGGATCCGGGTGGAAATAGACGGTGGTGCCCGTGCCGCGCGCCTTGCCGAGCTTCTTCAGCTTGCCCTGAGCGACGCCCTGAGCGAAGCGCATCTCGTACTCTGCGCCATCGCGCTTCACCCTCGCGACCAGCTCGGAGGAGAGGGCGTTGACGACGCTCGCACCAACGCCGTGGAGGCCACCGGAGGTCTTGTAGTTCTGGCCCTCGAATTTCCCGCCGGCGTGCAACGTGGAGAAGATGATCTCCACCGCGGGCTTCTTGAACTTGGGGTGCACATCGACGGGCATGCCGCGGCCGTTGTCGCTGACGGTGACGCTCTTTCCGTCCTTGTGCAGGGTGACGTGGACCTCTGTCGCGTGGCCGTTCATCGCCTCGTCGACGGAGTTGTCGACGATCTCCCACACCAGGTGATGGAGCCCTGCGGAACCAACGCCGCCGATGTACATTCCCGGGCGCTTGCGCACCGGGTCGAGGCCTTCGAGTACCGTGATGTCTTTTGCGCTGTAGCTCATCGTTCGTCTCTCACCTGGGCTCAGGCTTCAGCATCCGCGAAGACCGGTGGCGCCACGGGCACCTCACGCACGACGCCGATCAGCTGGCCGCGCTTGATCACCTCGCGCCCCTTGCCGCCGCGACCGGTCAGCTCGTAGCGATTCAGGTTCACGCGCTGTTCGCCGCCGAGGCTGGTCTTCAGGGTCAGGGTGTCCCCGTCGCCCTTTGCCGCGAGGAAGCCGATGAGCTCGTCGTCCTTGCCCAGCTTCATCAGCATCACGCCCTTTCCGGCGCCGGAGAGGTAGTTGACCTCGGTGACTGCGCAGAGCAACGCGCGACGGCCCTTGGAGGCCGCGATCAGCGTCTCGTCGCCTGTGACCGCCGCGACGTTGAGCATGCGATGCCCCTTGGACGGCTTGGCGTAGCGACGTCCGGAGCGCGTGCTCGGCTCTGCGAACGGCGCGAGCCCGAAACACAGGCCGTAGCCGTCCGTCGACGCGGCGACCCCGAAGGTCTCGGGGTAGTGATCCTCGCTGCCATCGAGCTCGCCGACGATGCGCGGGTCGAGGCTGAGGGCGCTGACGATGGCCTCGCCGTCCTTGAGCTTGAACAGCTTCTGGATCGGCTCCCCGTGCCCGGTCGACGCCGGGATGTCGGCGAAGCGCGCGGTGTAGCAGGTGCCGAGGCT
>JAGQIY010000094.1 GCA_020430865.1 Myxococcales bacterium | reverse complement strand
GTCCACTCCAGCATCTGCTCGAACGTCAAGGGCGCCCGCGTGCTGACGTTGTCCAGCACCCTCGCGAGGTCATACCCGTCGATGAACTCCATCTCGATGACGAAGAGCTCGCTGATGTTGTGGAAGCCGTGCACGCGAACGATGTTGGGATGGTGGATGTCCTTGATGATGTCCGACTCCTTGCGAAGTACCTCCTCGCCTTTCTCCTGGTCCTTCGGAATCTTGATCGCGACCGTGGCACCATCCTTCAGTCTCCGCGCTTGCCACACCTCGCCGAAGCTCCCTTTGCCGAGCTCAGCTAGCAAGCGAAACCGATCGCCCAGCTCCTCGCCGGGTTTGCCGCGGAACACGATCAGCGCCATGGCTACGCCCTCCCCAGGGCGAGTCGCTCGTTGCGCTCGTCGCGCAGGAACTCGCCGAACACGAGCTGCTCGGAATCAGGAGCGGGGCGCATCACGCACTTGATGATCATCAGCGGCGTGCGTGCTGGGGCCACATCGCTGCCGCGACGCCGGAACCCATCGCGGTAGGTCGCGATGATGGCGTCCATGCTGCGCGGTGCGGAGCCGCTGCGCACCCAGTAGATGAGGACGCACAGCTTCAAGCTCGGGGTCGCAGTCGACGCGATCGCGAGGTTTTCGACTTTTCCCCGAAGCTTCCCCTCGTCGCCGCGCTCGAACCGCTCGAACTCGAATGCGAGCGAGGCTTCGCCCGACTGCTTCTCGAACCACACGGAGTCCGCCCGCACATCCCCGAGGCCATTGTCACGGGCCCACCAGATCGGGCACTCCGCCACGGCGGAGTAGCCCTGCGACTGCCCCGCGCTCGCCAGGAACGTGAGGAAGTGCGAGTGCACCGTGAGCCCGATGTCCGGGATCCCCGACGACAGCAGCATCGGGAAGTGCTCGACCATCAGTTCGCGGTTGGTGAGCCCGTCGAACACCTGGTCGGCCGGTGATGTCGAGCGGCCCCCCATCATCCGCCTGACCTCCCCCAGCGCTCGCACACGCGCGGCGACTCGCCACCGTGGATGAGCGCCTTGGTGCCGACCTTCACCACGAGCGGTGCGATGATCGCCCGCCCGCAGATCAGCGCCTCACCGGTCGACAGCGTCGGGAGCTCCGCCAGGTCCGCTGCCGAGAAGTAGTCGGAGGTCTTCTGGATGAACCGCTGATCGTCCGGGTTCTTGATGCGCATCGCGACGATGGTGTTGCACTGACTCGTCACGTCGGAGTCGAGCTTGCTCGGGCGCTGGCTGACGATGGCGAAGCCCACGCCGAACTTCCGGCCCTCGGCCGCGATGCGCTTGATGATGTTCTTCGAGATCGCCGCCTCGCCGGCGGGCGCGAAGTTGTGCCCCTCCTCGTAGACGATGAACACCGGTCGGGTCGGGCGCTGCTTGTCGGCCGCCGCCTTCATGAGCTCGCTCGAGATGAGCGCGACGATGACCTGCCGCGCCGTGTTCGACAGCCCCTGAAGGTCGATGATGCAGAGCCGTCCGGCCTCGGCGTTGTCGTCGCCGACCATCTCGTACACGTCGAACGGCTCACCGGCCGCGCGCGAGTAGAAGCTCTGGGCCTCGTTGATCATGCGCCGGAGCCGGATGGCGGCGATGTTGGCGCTCCCTCCGCGCAGCGCGTTGGCCTCGCCCTGGCTGCCGGACTCCGTCACCCACTCCTTCAGGCGGTCGAGATCATCGAGGACCGCGAAGAGCTCCTGGATGTCGCGAGGCTCGTCGATGTTCTCCTTCCAGTAGCGGAGCGCGACGTCGAGCACGCGCTGCTGCGGCTCCGTCAGGCCAGGAAGAACGCCCGAGAACTCGTCCACGTCGAAGTGGTCGAGCTGAAGTGCGAGGCGCTTGTTCTTCCCCGCATACTTCTCGTCGAAGCTCCGCAGCTGCGGCGTGTAGACCTTGATGCCGCCCCCGCGGTCCTGCCGCTGCTGGAGGGCGTCCTGGATCTCCGCGAGTTTCTGCCTGTCCCGAGGGTCCTCGACCTTGTCGAGCCGGTCGTTGAAGTTGAGCTTGCCGGCCCGGAAGGCTTTGCCGTACTCGCCGTGCGGGTCGAAGACGACGACCGACGCATTGAGCTGCGAGACGAGCCGCTCGATGACGCGCCCAACCGTGTAGCTCTTTCCCGAGCCGGTCATCGCGAGGACCGCGAGGTGCTCGGTCACCAGCGTGTTCGCGTCGAGGAAGACCGGGACGATGTTCTCGCCCTTCTCGTAGCCGACGAGGTTGCCCAGGTGGATGCTCGTGTCCTCCGAGAACTCGTAGAAGCTCGTGAGGAAGGCGTAGTCGACCCCGTAGACCTTAGTCCCCGGCGTCAGAGGACGTCGTGGGATTCGGATCTCGCCGGTGAACGGGTCCTTGTAGCCGACCAACTCGAGCGTCGCGTAGACGGTCTCGCCCGAGAGCCGCGACTGCGGAAGCAGCTC
>JAGQIY010000896.1 GCA_020430865.1 Myxococcales bacterium | reverse complement strand
CTTCTTGGCAGGGGCCTTCTTCGCGGCTGTCTTCTTGATCATGCGATGGGAGGTGATGGTGCCACGCGACCTGGGCTACCGTCACCGGGAAACGCTGAAGGGGCTGGACGATGCAGAAGTGGATGGCTTGGGGACTGGTGCTCGCTGGGGGTGGGAGCAGCCTGATGTGCGGGACGCCGCCGCAGCCGCCCGTCGAACCCCAGATCCCCGCGGTGCCGGACGCGGGTGTCTCACCCCCGAGGTCCGGGGCTACCGCCGAGCCTGCTGCGTCTGCTCGGCCTGCTTCCGGCGCGACGCCGCTCGCGGTGCGCAGCTCGACGCCGGGGGTGATCCAGTGCGAGACCATGGTCTGCGACGCCAAGACCCAGGTCTGTTGCTTCGACGAAACAACGAGTCAGGGCCGTTGTCTCCAGCGTCGCCCCGACGGAAAGGATCCGTGTCCGCGAGGCGCTGAGACACGCGAGTGTGATGAATCGTCCGACTGCGAAGAGGGGACTTGCTGTCGAGTTGCAGACTTCGACGATCAATGCGAGAGCATCGGGGGGGGCTGGACCTGTCGAGGAGACGGCAAGTGCCCCACGACCGATCTCTCCACGGAAGTCTGCCTGCCCGGGTCCGCCTGTGGGGATCGCAGCTGCGTGGCCAGCGAGCACGTCGTCGGTTGGCCCCGCGAGGGTCTCTGCCCGTCCTCGGTCAACAAAGTTCCGTGCGGCTCTAGCAGGTGTGGGTTGGGGGAGGCGTGCTGTTACGACCCTGCCGCCAAGCGTGGAACCTGCGTCAAGGACGGTGAGGCGTGCGAGGCGGACGCGACGTCTGGTACACGGAGCCTGTTCTGGTGTACGAAGCGCACCGACTGCGACTCCGACTCCGAGTGCATGAACGCCACCGGACAGGCGATGTACCGAGAGTTCAGCTGTGCGGAGCGGCGCTGCCACTTCATGGGCGCGCGCCTGGGACCAACGCTATGCACCAGCAAGGCGGACTGTCCCGATGTGAGCTATGGAATGGAGCCTGACGGAACGTCCACCCCCTACAAGCTGACCGGCTGCAACCCGAGCCCGCTACTGCCCAAGGGCGTGCGGGCTTGCGAATACCAATGAATCCGTGCAGAAAATCCGCGCGGATATGTGCTACGCTCGATTCGCGCGACCGAGCGTCTCCACGTGCTTGTTCACCACGCCGACCAGCGCACCCAGGGAGAGCAGCATCAAGACGATCGGCGCGATGAGGCCAGGCCAGGCGTCTTCCGCTCGAGAGAGCACGAAGATGGGCGCGTGCGGAGCCTGGGTGAGGTGGTGTCGCTGCATGGCCTGCTGCACCATGGGCGCATTCGGAAGGTCGGCGTCGAAGGTCTCGTGCTCGTAGCTCGCCGGCTGGTGACCAAGGAGCTGCTTGCACTCCCGTTCGGCGCTCGCTTGCTTTCCCTTCCCCTCGCGGCTCACTTCGCAGATCGCCCACGCCGGTACCGGACGGCCCGGTTCCCAGTCGACGGGGGCGATGGGGGCGACGACCGAGTAAAGATAGGACGTGCCGCCTTCGCTGCGCGTCCGCAGGACGTCGCCCTGGTAGAGCAAGTCCGTCCGCGGCGCGCCGCCCTGGATGCTGACGAGCTCGACGGCCATTGGTGTGTCAGCCCTTGAATCATAGGGCGTGCCGAGCTGATAGCTGGGAAGCGCGCCGACCAGGTGTCGGAGGGAGGGCAGCGTCAGGCTCGCACCGACGATCGAGAACACCAGCCCCGCGGCGATCCCCAGCAGGAACAGCTGCTGGCGCGCGCGACGCGCCCACGCCACCGAGAACAACACGGAAACGCCCACTCCTGCGGCCAGCCCAGCCCAGGCGGTCCACCAGCCCACTGCCACCGCGACGAGGAGCGGTAGCTGGCAGCTGGCGAAGCCCAGGGCCACGAGCGGTGTTTTGGAGTGCGAGCTGGACACCTCGCCATCCAGTATAGCCGGAGAGATCCTCTACTTCTTGCGTCGAGCCTTCTTCGCGCGCTTCTTCACCTTCGATTTGCCGCGCTTGTGGAGCTTGGAGCGGGGGCTCTGCTTGACCTCTCCATCCTCGACGGTGACCGACGAGTCTTCGAGGGTCATGGTCGACTCGTCGCTCAGCTCGACGGTGCCCCCTTCCACATCGATATCGCTTTCCTTCTGCACGATGCTCGAGGTGTCACTGAGTTGCACCGAGCCGCCGGTGACGGTGACCCGAGACTTCCCGGTTTCGATCTTTGAGCTGTCACCGGCCGTGAAGTTGCCGCCCTCGACCTGGATGCTGGAGTCGTTCGCGACCGTCGTCGTGCTGTCCTCGAAGCTGACGCTGCCGCCAGTGACGGTGAGCGAGGAATCGGTCAGCGTGAGCTTGCTCTGTCCGTCGACCTGGATGTTGCCGCCCGTCACGCTGAACTTCGAGTCATCGAGCGAGACCACCGACGAGTCGTTGAAGGACACGCTGCCGCCGGTCACCTCGAACGACGAATCACTCAGTTGCACTGATGAGGAGTCATCGAAGGAGAGACCCCCGCCGCTCACCTGCAGCGTCGACTCGGAGACGATGACCTTGGAAGTGTCCTCGATTTCGATGTTTCCGCCGGTGATCTTCGCCTTGGTCAAGCTGACGCTGCGCGCGCCTTTTGCGGAAACGACTCCATGAATGCTTCCACGGCGCACGACCAGGTTCGAGCCCTGCCGCAGGCTCACGTCGCCCTTCACCTCTG
>JAGQIY010000895.1 GCA_020430865.1 Myxococcales bacterium | reverse complement strand
TAAGGCAGGCTTGCGGAGGCACAAGACCTGTTGTGTTATTGTAAACTTTCTTGTAAGACTCGGGGGATGCGCCGGGTCCTTCTCGCCTGGGTCGGCAAGACCGACCTTCGAGCGCCCACCGAGAGCGACGCGGTGGGCGTCGGCCCCATTGCGCAAGCCGTGGATGGCCGCGAGTTCGATGAGGTCATGCTCATCTCCGACTACGACGCGAAGCTGGTGCAGCCCTATCTGAAGTGGCTGCGCGCACGCACGAAGGCGCGCATCGACGCGGTCCACGAACCACTGAGCGGACCCACCGATTTTGGAGAGATTCACGAAGCCGCTGTCCGGTCCGTGCAGCGCGTGCTTGGGGAACGCCGCGGCGATGTCACTCTCACCTTCCACCTGAGCCCGGGCACGCCCGCGATGGCAGCTGTCTGGATCCTCCTTGGGAAGACCCGATTTCCCGCCGAGTTGATCGAATCCTCAAGAGAGCGGGGCGTGCGCACTGCCTCGGTGCCATTCGATATCTCAGCCGACTTTCTCCCTGACCTGCTCCGCGAGCAAGACGAGCGCCTTCGGCAACGCAGCGCTGCGGAGCCCCCCGAGGCGCCGGAGTTCGCCGACATCGTTCACCGCAGCCGCGTCATGGCCCGGTTGATCCAACGCGCCCGCCGGGTGGCCGCGCGGAATGTCCCGGTGCTCATCGAGGGCGAATCGGGAACGGGTAAGGAGATGCTCGCTCGTGCCATTCACTGCGCGAGCCCGCGGCGCGATCAACCGTTCGTTCCCGTGAACTGCGGCGCCATCCCAGATGAGCTCATCGAGTCGGAGCTCTTTGGTCACGAGAAGGGCGCCTTCACGGGTGCGAACCAGCCGCGAAAGGGCTATTTCGAAGCCGCCAACGGCGGCACGCTCTTTCTCGACGAGCTGGGCGAGCTTCCCGGTCCCGCCCAGGTGAAGCTGCTCCGCGTCATCCAAGAAGGCGAAGTCGTTCGCCTCGGCTCCACCAAGGCGGCCAAGGTGGACGTGCGGATCGTTGCGGCGACCAACCGAACCCTGACCGAGGAGATCGCCGGGGGTCGGTTTCGCGAGGACCTCTTCTACCGCCTGGCTGTCGCGGTCCTGAAGATTCCTGCGCTCCGCGATCGTACGGGCGACATCGGGGTGCTGCTGGACCACCTTCTCGACCAGGTCAACCACGAGGCCGCCGCCGAGCCCGGCTACAAAGAGAAGAAACTTTCTGCTGGGGCAAGAAACCTTCTGCTTTCGCACGCCTGGCCCGGCAACGTTCGTGAGCTCCTCAACACGCTGAGGCGGGCCGCGATCTGGTCCGACGGGGCGACGATCACCGCCGAGGACGCGCGCGAGGCGCTGCTTCCGGCAACGACCGCTGCCCAGTCTCACGTCCTGGATCGGCCGTTGGGTGGTGGCTTCAACCTTCCAGAATTGCTCAGAGAAGTCGCTCGCAGCTATCTCACGCGCGCGATGGATGAAGCGCACGGAAACAAGACGAAGGCAGCCGAGCTGGTGGGGCTCTCGAGCTACCAGACCCTCACGAACTGGCTGGCAAAGTACGAGGTCCAAACCTGATGGCACGGTCATTGAAAAGGCCCCCGAGGATTCGCGATGAGTCGTAACGAAACCCATACCTGCCGAGAGCTTATCGAGCCGGCCCTGAGCAGCGTCGGCTGGAGCTGGGATGCGCAGGTCGAGATCGGGCCGGGCCGGGTGAACCTAACCGGCTCGACGATGTACGACGGCTCGCAGCGCATCGTTGCCGACTACGTTCTCCGATTGTGGCGCATGCCGCTGGCCATCCTCGAAGCGAAAGCCGAGGGCGAGGACGCGGCGACCGGCATGCAACAGGGTTCGCGGTACGCCCAGCGCCTCGGGCTCCGCTTCTCCATCTCGAGCAACGGTCGGCAGTACGTCCTCACCGACAACAAGACCGGCGAGTACGAGTCGTTCGACACGCCTCCGAGCCCGGGCGACATCCTTCATCGGCTTGGTCGCAACATCGTCTGGGAGGAGTGGCGGCCGGTCTTCGAGGCCCCCTGGCACGAGGACCAGGTCACGCGTCGGAAGGTCCGCGCGTACCAGGAGATGGCGATCTTCGAGTCGCTCTACCGATTCTCGCAGGGGGAGAAGCGCGTGCTGCTTCTCATGGCGACCGGCACCGGCAAGACCTTCACCATCTTCCAGCTCGCATGGAAGCTGCTGTCCGGTGATGTCCTCAAGAACAACCGCGTCCTATTCCTGACCGATCGCAACAGCCTCAAGGATCAAGCCTACCGAGCATTCGCTGCCTTTGATTCACGCGAGCGCGTCGTTGTCGACAAGGGCACGGTCGCTCGGGGCGAGCACCTGGTCGGCAAGGTCTACTTCGCCAACTACCAAAACCTCGATGAGGAGTACCAAGGCAAGAAGCTCTACGAACACTTCACGCCCGATTTCTTCGACCTCGTCGTGGTGGATGAGTGCCATCGCTCCGGGTTCGGTGATTGGTTCGGGGTGCTCGAACACTTCGGCAACGCCTATCAGCTCGGTCTCACGGCTACGCCTCGCGAGCTCGACCAGAGTGGTCGGGCGCTGACGGAGGAGG
>JAGQIY010000894.1 GCA_020430865.1 Myxococcales bacterium | reverse complement strand
TCTCGACTGGCCGTGCCAGGGTGCACGCCGGACGCCAGCGCGAGCACCGTATCGTTCGTGCTCGTGTCTCCGTCGACGCTGCATGCGTTGAAGGTCAGCTGACTTGCCGCGAGGAGCGCGGCCTGGAGATCGCCGACGTCGACCTTCGCGTCGGTGAGCAGGTACGCAAGCATGGTTGCTTGGGGTAGCCCGGTGTCGAGGTCGGGGTGGATCATGCCAGCGCCCTTCGCGATGCCGAGCAGGGTGGCCGCGCCGGCGCTCGTTTCCACGGGGCACTGGACGATCTTTGGGAAGCGGTCGGTGGTGAGGATCGCGCTGGCGAAGCCATCGGCCTCGGGCGTCAGCGCTGCCACCAGCGCGGCGGAGCGACTCACGATGCGCTCGGCTGGGAGCACCTGACCGATCACTCCAGTGGAGCAGGGGAGCACACGGTCGGGGGCGACACCGAGGGCCTCGGCGACGGCCGCGCTCGACTCGAGCGTTGCGCGGGTTCCAGGGTCCCCGGTGCAGGCGTTGGCGTTGCCGCTGTTGACCAGGACCGCGCGCGCGACGCCGGCCGCCACGCGTTCGTGGGCGACCTCCACGGGCGCGGCGCGGACGATGTTCTGGGTGAAGACTCCAGCGGCCACCGCGTCGCCGTCGCAGGCGATCAGGGCGAGATCGGGCCCGCCGCGCTTCTTGATGCCAGCGTCGATGCCAGCGAAGCGGAAGCCGGGTACCAGGTGAGAGGGCTCGTGTTCCGTCAAGGCGGCGGCAGCATAGCCGAATCGCACGGGGATGTCCCGGAGGCGTTCACGGCCGATCGTGGTCTTCTCGTCATGGTTCTCCCGCGCTCGAGCGATTGGACCGACCCGCGGGGTCAGTGGCCAGCGGGACGTCTCCAGGGCCTCGGGAGAGCCGTTCCGGAGCTGCCGCGGGAGCACCGCCGGACCTTCGAATCTCGCAGTCATTGCCGCGGGGCAACAATGCGGAGCGGCGGTCACTCGGCCGCCCTAGGCGTGCCAGCGTTCCCGGCTCCCTGCCTGGCATACCTGGTGCGGGAGCGCACGGACCGCGTGCTCGACCGGCGCGCTGGTCTCACCCTCGCTCCGGGAATGCTCCGCTCCTGCCTCGAGGGGATGGCTTTCGTCGGCGGCTTCGTCGATACTCGACCCACGGGGCGCATGGCTGGCGTTTCCGATTCACAGGTCGTCTCAAAAGGGGCTCATGCATATGGCGCGTTGGGATCTCGTCGGGCCGTTGGCTATCGTTGTGTTCGGTGCGCTCTTCGCTTGTAAGAACAAGCCGAATCCCGCCGTGGTCAAGGGGAGCTGCGACATGCGTGGCGGCTCGGGTTCGGGTTCGATGATCTGCATTGATTTCCACGTGGAACCCAATGCAAAGGTACGGGCGATTTGCTCCGCTGCCGCTGGCTACAACCTGTCGACCGGCGCGTGCGAGCGCAGCGGTGCGCTCGGTGGCTGCCAGAAGGGAAACCTCACCAACTGGTACTACCCTTCCTCGGTGCACACCACCGCGGCTCAGGTGCAGGCGGAATGCAGCGACACCTTCGTGAGCCCCTAGTGTCCCGACCGGAACGTCGGTGTCGGGATACGAGCTCGGGCGCCAAACCAAAGACAGGGATGGTTTGGTGCAAGCACGCTTCGACGGGATCGAGGGACGGAAGCTCCGCCGACTTTGGAAGGTCCGACTCAGTTCGGCCGTGACCCATCAGCGATGCCGGGAGGATCTACGAGCTGACCTGAGTCAGGGTGCCTACGGCAATGGCAGGGCGCAAGATACGGGATGAGCGGGATGCGAGGGCGTGTTGGGTTGCGATGCGCGCGTCG
>JAGQIY010000893.1 GCA_020430865.1 Myxococcales bacterium | reverse complement strand
TCATCAAGAACGGGAAGGAGCCGCCGCCGCCCGAGCGCAAGACGGTCGACGCGCCCTCGCCCGACAGCCCGTGGAAGGGCGGCGAGAAGGCGAAGGTCGTGATGGAGGTCTTCAGCGACTTCCAGTGCCCCTTCTGCAAGCGCGTGGTCTCCACGCTGGAGCAAGTCCACAAGCACTACGGCGCGGACGTTCGCCTGGTGTTCAAGCACCATCCCCTGCCGTTCCACCCGCGAGCGGAGCCAGCGGCGAACCTGGCCGTCGAGGCCTTCAAGGAGAAGGGCGACAAGGGCTTCTGGCAGGTACACGACCTGCTGTTCGATTCCCAGCCGAAGCTGGACGACGCCGATCTGCTGGAGGTCGCCAAGCAGGCCGGCCTGAACCCCTACCGCGCGAAGCAGGCGATCACGAAATCGATCCACGACAAGCTGATCGAGGAAGACGAGGACCTGGCCGATGTCCTGAACGTGCGCGGCACGCCGCATTTCTTCATCAACGGCCGTCGCTTGTCGGGCGCGCGCCCCTTCGAGGCCTTTCAGAGCTTGATCGACGAACAGCTGGCCGCTGCGAAGGCGAGCGTGAACTCGGGAGTACCTCGCGGAAACTACTACGCGCAATTGATGAAGGACGCGAAGGAGGCGGAGCCCTTCGAGGTCAAGCAGATCGCCGCGCCTACCAGCGCCAATCCAACCAAGGGTCCGAAGACCGGTATCCAGATCCACATCTTCAGCGATCTGCAGTGCCCCTTCTGCAAGCGTGTGAACCCCACGCTCGAGCAGTTGGAGAAGGACTTCAAGAACCAGGTGCAGTTCGTGTGGCACAACTTCCCGCTGCCGTTCCACAAGGACGCCGCGCTCGCTGCAGAAGCCGCGATGGAGGTGTTCCGGCAGAAGGGAGCGAAGGCCTTCTGGCACTACATCGACGCCGTGTTCGAGGCTCAAGCGACGGGCATCGGCCGCGACGTCCTCGAACAGCTCGCGAAGAAGGAGGGGGTGAGCATGCCCCGCTTCACCGACGCCCTCGATCAGCACAGCCACCAGGCGGACATCCAGGCAGACAAGGCACTGGCGACGAAGATCGGCATCAGCGGCACGCCGGCGTTCGTCGTCGGCGGCTACTTCATCTCCGGCGCGCAGCCCTACGCAAAGTTCAAGCGCGCCGTGAAGCGCGCTCTCGAAGACAGGAAGCTCGGCCGCAAACCTGGAGCTGGCAACTAGCCGCTCGGTCTCAGGTGCCGGAGCGCTTCTCGATCGCCTCGATCGACTGCTTCAGCAGGTCGTCACGGCGGAGACAGGGGTTGCAGTCACCTCGGCCGCCTCGCCCGCAACCCGTGGGCGACGCGAAGCGGTGCAGGTAGGGCAGCGCTCGCTTGTCCCCGACGTTCTTCGCTCGAAGCAGCAACCCATGGCGTTGACGACAGCTCTTCGCTTGGCGCAGAGCGACGGCGATGTTGAGCGCCGGAGACGAGTTCTTCTGGAACTGCTCGCCCGCCAGCCATTTTTCCGCGCGGCTTACGACCTTGTGCTTCACGCCGTCCGTGGTCACGAGGTCGTAGATGATGTCCGCGCCCTTGGCGCCCATGGGCCCCTCGAGCAGCGCGAACGCGCGGTCTTGGCTCTCGTCGTCCTGCGCGGCGACCCACAGCGTACTCGCAACTCCAGGATCCTTGCGCGCGTCAGGGTTCTTCTGAATGGCCTTCTCGATGACGTCGACGGCGTCGACACGCCGCTCCTTGAGGGCATATGCCCGCGCCAGCTCGAGCATCACGCTGGTGTCTTCGGGGTAGGTCTTGCCGAGCTTCTCGAGCGCCTCGACGCCGTCCTTTCTGGCGCTGACGATCTCTTCGTTCGACGCTTGGTTGCTCGGTTCCACGACGGGCTCGCCGCTCGCGGCGCCGGAACCGCTGCTCGCGGGTTCCGGGACGTGCGTCGCCAGCGCGCCGACCAGGACCAGAACCACGACGATGCCCACGCCGAGCAGCGCCGCCGGGGCGCCCAGCAGCACGGCCTTGGGCAGTTCCTGGAGCCTGGGCGGGAGATTCGACCGAATGCCATCGAACCAGTCGTCGGAGGCGCCACCGGCCTTGCCCGGCGCTGCCGCAGGGAAACTGGGGTCGATGTCCCCGGCGCTGGTCAGAGAAGGCCGTGATCCGTCCGAGGCCAGCGTGGCAGGCGCTTCGGAGGCGGGCTCCGTCTCCCCCGGCGCAGGCGTATCGGGATTGAACTGGGCGACGGTGGCCACGGCACGCAGACTCGCGCTGCTGGGGAAGCGACCGATGCCAGGATAGGAGCCCGTTCCGGGATACGAGGCGGTGCCAGGGATGGATCCGGGGACCACCGTCATCAGCTCGGGGGCAATCTGGGCGAGCAAGCCGTCCAGCGCTCGGGCCACCTCGAGCGCCTGGCTGGGGCGCTCCGAGGCCTCACGCCTCAGCAAGCGCTTGATCAGGGACTCCACCGCCTCGGGTGCGCTCGTACCCGGCACCCGCTCGGCGAGCGCTGGCACTGGCTTGGAGAGCTGCTGGCCAAGCACGCCCAGCTCGTCCTTCTCATCGAACGGTCGCAGACCGCAGAGCATCTCGAAGAGGATCACCCCGAGCGCATAAATATCCGCGCGGTTATCTACTTCC
The DNA here is from genome assembly GCA_020430865.1 of Myxococcales bacterium. The sequence continues at coordinate 6,093 of JAGQIY010000893.1, read as the reverse complement.
TTACCGAGCGCTTGCTCCGGGGCCATGTACTCTGGCGTACCGAACACCATGCCGACACGCGTGATCGCGCTCCCCGCTTGGCTGCCCGGTGAGGCCGCTGCGTCGAGGGGAACCTTCGCGATGCCGAAGTCGAGCACCTTCACGAAGTCGGGGTCGTGAGCCTTCTTCACGAGCATCACGTTCTCGGGCTTGAGATCGCGGTGCACGATGTTGAGCGCGTGCGCGGCGGCCAGTGCGCCCGCCATCTGACGTGTGATGTGCAGCGCGCGGCCAACGGGGATCGGGCCATGTTTCAGCTCGTCACGCAGGTTTCGGCCCTCGACGAACTCCAGGACCAGGTAGATCGAGCCGTCCTCGAGCTTGCCGAAATCGGTGGCCGCGGCGACGTTGGGGTGATCGATGTTCGCGGCCGCCATCGCTTCGCGTTCGAAGCGTCCAACGACCTCTGGGACCCGGGTGAGCTCCGAGTGCAGCACCTTCACGGCGACGCGCTTGCGCATCATCACGTGCTCGGCGGCGTACACTCGCCCCATCGCTCCCTCGCCGAGCAACGTGTCCAGTCGGTAGCGTTCGGAGAGCACGGATCCGATACGGGGATCATCGTGCGGAGGGAGGTCGTCCGGCGGGGGCATAAAGCGGCGAAGTCTAAGCTATTCCAATGGGGGGGCGGGGGGCTACTTGACCATGGTATACGCGCCGCGTGGCGATCTTCAGTTTTCCTGTTGGGCCCCTGGGCTGCAACTGCTCGATTGTGGCCGATCTCGACGCGCGACAAGCCATCTGTATCGACCCTGGTGGTGATTTCCCTGCAATCGAGGCGCTACTGAACGAACACCAACTAAAGGTGACAGCGATCGTTCATACCCACACCCACATCGACCATGTGGGAGCGACGTGTCCGCTACAGCAGCACTCAGGTGCCGAAGCCCACATCCACGAAGCGGATCGCTTTCTCTACGACATGCTGCCCGTTCAAGCGTCGATGCTTGGCATGAAGGTGCCCGACAAGGCGGAGCTGCTAGGCACGCTCGTCGACGACTACAACCTGCGCGTGGGCCGCTACGAGCTGGGCGTGTTGCACACTCCAGGTCACACGCCCGGAAGCGTGTCGTTCTTGCTGCGCCACGAGGAGGAGCAGGTCCTGTTCAGTGGGGACACGCTGTTTCAAGGCAGCATCGGACGCACCGATCTGTGGGGCGGTGACTTCGGCACGATTCAACGCTCGCTCAAGGACAAGCTGATGGCGCTCGACGCCGACACGCGCGTCGTACCGGGACACGGACCCGACACGCAGATCGGCCTGGAGCAGCGCATCAATCCGTTCTTGCAAGACCTCTGAGCGAGCTCCAGTCCGGAGCTGCTCGCCAAGGCGAGCAGCGACCAAAAGCGCAACGGGCGCGGAGCAGTCGCTCCACGCCCATCGCGGCTTGCATTGGATTCCCGAGGGAAACTCAGTACGGGTTGTCGCTGTCCCCGCCGCCGGTGGGCTGAGGCTTCGGCTGAGGCTTCGGCTGCGGCGTCGGAGCCGGCGTCGGTGCTGGTGTCGGAGCTGGCGCGGCGGTTGGCTCCGCGGTCTCCGTCGGCTTGGGCTGCGGCTTCGGCTGAGGCTTGGGATGTGGCTTCGGCTGAGGCTTGGGCTGAGGCTTCGGCTGAGGCTTCGGCTCTTCCTTGGGCTCGGGCTTTGGCTCTTCCTTGGGCTCCTCGGCGCTGGCGCTGGGCGCCGCCGCGGTGTCCGCATCGGCGCTAGGGGCCGCCGCTGCGTCCGTGGCCTCGGCTGCGGCGTCGGGCTTGGGCTCCTCAGGCTCCGCGGAAGGCGCCGTGGCCGTCACCGCAGCCGGTTCCGTGGGGACGGGAGCGGGCGCCTCGGGCGCCTTGCTGCGCGTGAAGAAGTAGATCAGCGTTGCCGCAGCAGCGACGCCCAGCAGCAGAATGATCGCCTTGCCGCCACCGGAGCTCTCCTGCACCGGGAAGACACTGGACGGCGGAGGCGCGTCCGCGGCCTTCGCAGCCGCTGGCCTCGCCTTCTCCGGCTTCGGCGCCGCCTTCACGGAGGCGGCTGCTGCGACCTTGGGTTCACTCTTGGGCTCTGGCTTGGGCTCCTTCTTGGCCTCTGGCTCCTTGGCCTTGGGCTCTTTCTTCGGCTCCGGCTCGACCTCGGATTCCTTCTCCGCCACAGGCTCCGCCTTGGGCGCCACGACGGGAGCCTTCGCAGTCTCCTTGTCGTCTTCCTCTTCCTCGGAGGTCGTGGGCTCTTCCTTCGGCTCTTCCTTGGCTTCGGGCGTGCCTAGCTCATCCATGGAGCCACCAGCTTCCCGCAGCGCGTCTTGGAGCAACTCCGCGGCTTGCTTCATCACCGTGCGGTCTTCAGGCGGCGGCTGCTCGGGATCGCCCTCGGACTTGGGGAAGAAGCTGGACTCTTCCTCTGCAGCGGGCGCGGGCTCTTCCTTCTTCTTCGCCCCGACCGCCCCCAGACCGATCATCGTCGCCTTGCGGGCGAAGCCACCGGCGGGGCTGGGTGCTGCTTCCGGGGCGGGCGCGGGTGTCGCCGACTTGGCCGCCGCAGGAGCAGGCGCAGGCGTCCCGTCCGCTCCGGCGTCGAACTGGTTGCCACCCGTCTGCGCCCCGACGAGGCGGTCGATCACCGACTTCGACTCGTTGTCGATCTTGATGAACTTGACCCCCATGCCGGCGGGTGAGTCCGCACCGGACTCGCCGGCTTCGCGCTTCCACACGACGCGGCCGACGCCCTGCATCACCTTCTGCTCTTCCGCGATCTTCAGCTCGAACTTGAGCAGCGTCCCGGACGGAAAGGGCGATGGGGTCTTGATGAAGATGCCGCCACGACTGACGTCATGGGAGTGGTGCTCGATGAACTCGTCGATGGTCGCGCTCTTGTAGCGGACCGTCATGGTGAGCACTTTCGCGCGTGGATCCTTGCGGGTGTCCTGTGCCATCAAAGCCTCCGGCGCAACGACTCGCGCCTGAACTGATTGCTCCGTGCGCTCCAGGGAGCGCTGGTTCCAACTGGGTGCGCTCTCGAGCGAACCCTGGCGGGTACGCAGACCCACGTTGCTAGCTTTACTACGCTCGCCCCGGAAGGTGCGGTGAAAACCAGCGCGCGTCCCGGCACGATCGCAGCGGTATCCTACCGGAGCCGTGCAGCGTTTCCCAATCTTGCACCGCGGCACGGCTCCTGAGGGCTCCGGGCCCTTTGCCCGCTGCGCTTAGCGAAGTGTCCAGGATACTGAACGCATGGGCTTCAGCCGGGCGCCGGGTCTTGGGGCCTTCGTGATAAGCTGCGGCCCAATTGCCGCCCCGCGATCACTTCCGCGCCTTCGGGCGCCGCAAAGTCAAGCTGCGCGCACAGGTTCGCGCGGACGACTCCAACTGGCGTCGGGAAGGCTGGATCGTGGACCTGGGCGTGGGCGGTGCCTGCCTCGAGCTTCCGGATCCCGTGACCCGAGGCACACAGCTCGTGCTGCTGGTCGACGCCCCGAACCTGTGGGACCCACTGCAGCTCGAGGCGCGCGTCGCCTGGTCGGAGCTGCTGGATCCTCGGGGAATGACCCGAGCAGGCGTGGAGTTCGTGCATGGCGTCGGGCGCGGCTTGATGCCGCTCGTCGAGCTGCTGGCGACGGATCCCTACGCCTAGCCGAGGCGCACCTCTCCCCCAAACCCGCTGGCGGAGCCTCCGTCACTAGACGGGGGGGCGACCGCGCAGGACCCGGTCGTGATACATCAACAGCTCGTAGGCGCCCGGCCCGCGATTGAAGCGGTAGCTGTGATCCCCGGGCACGATGACGAGGGAATGGAAGACGTCCGCCTCGTCGAAGGCCTGACTGATGGCCTTGGTCGAGCCCAGGAAGAAATCGCCGACGCTGGTCAGCAGTCGCAGCTGAAACTTGGGGTTCTTCTTGCGTGCGGCGAGGGCGCGACGAGTGAGCTCGGGAGCGTCCTTCTGATCGAACGCAGGTTGCAGACCGCCTACGGCACCGAAGGCCTCCGGTCGCAGCAGACCAACGAGCAGGGCGGCACGACCGCCCAGGCTGACCCCGTCGATCCCCGTGCTCGCCACGCTACCAATCGCCGGCGTCTCCTCGTAGACCCGCGGCAACAATTTATCCACCAGGAAACTAGCCAGCGGTTCCGCCAAGCTGAAAGGGCGATCGCCCTTCAGGATGTCCGGCGTGTAGGGCATGACCACGATCAGACCGCGATAGGGCTCGTCCTTCAGCGCCTGATTGAAGACATCCAGGCGCTCCCCCGCGAAGCCGTGGAGATCCTTCGTGGTCAGCGGCGGCGAGTGCAGCCGCGCCTCGGCCTTCGCCAGATCGTAGTCGTCGAGCCAGCCCCGGGCGCCCTTCTCCGGTCCCTTGCGCGCCTCCCCGAGGCCATGCATCGTGATCAGCACCGGGAGCTTCTGACCCTCGAAATGTTTCGGCACAGAAACAACGACCTGCATCTCGCCGATCGGCGTCTCCTTCCAGACCCAGGTCTTCTCGTCTGCCGCGACGGATTTCTTGGGGGTGAGATCGCTACTGGGGGAAGCGGACGGCTCAGCCTGTTGCCTGGCCTGCGCCGCGCTCGGCGCCGCGTGGCTCGCCGCCGTCCTGACCACCGAGGCGCTCGCCTCGGTCGCTTCTGCGCTGGGCTGCGGGTGCTTCGTGACCGGCGCTTGATCCTCTCGACATCCCACACTGCTCAGGGCAGCCGCGCAGGCGCAGCCAGCAACGAAGCGGCGCCAGCCAACGGTGGGTGCGTTCAAGCTCGCCATGAGGCGGGACTAACACTGACCCTGAAGGCTGACCAGTGTGCGCATGCGCGACACCCCACGGACGGCGCGTCGTCTCGCTCTAGCGAGGGTGACCGCAGCCGCTCTCGAGCGCATCGGAGTACACCATGAAGATCGCGCCCTCGGCGGGCATGATGCGCCCCTGCCACAGATCGATCGCGGTGAAGCCCGGGTGCGCACCTGGCTCGGAGCTCTCCACCTCGAAGCGAGTCTCTGGATGGATGACGCCCACTTCGCCCTGCTCGTGGCCGACCCTGGCGAACAGCGTGAGCTCGTGATCGCAGCGCGTGTAGTAGATGTGGGAGGCGCCGCGCAACCCGAGCCCGCCAGCGCCGAAGCCATAGCCGATGCGCCCCACGAGTCCCGGAGACGGAGACACGACGCGCTCGGGCACCCACCCCCGAAGCACTTCGAACTCCGTATCCACAAGGATACGGACGAAGCCCGCCTTGCGCTCCAGCTCCACGGCCTGGACCGGCGACTTCGCCTCGAAGACGACGCCCGGCGCCTCGGCGACGGACTCGCGCACGCTGATCGTGCCATCGAGCACTACCTGCGTCTCGCTGTCGGAGCCTGGCACCTCGTAGTCCGCGGTGCGCAGCGCGAGGGACGCGCAGGGCACCTGATCGACGACCTCGACGCCAGGGATCAGCTCGCTCTCGTAGCGCACGCGCTGGGCGGTGTTCGGCAACGCGGCGACCCAGCGCACCTCGGCCTCCGGCTTCGGGGTCAACACGCCGTGCAGGGCGATCGCCTCGCGCAGTCGCAAAGGCGTTTCCGCACGGTCAAATGGCGTGCGCAGCGAGACCCCTCCCCCCTCGATCTCGAGCATCAGCGGTTCGCGGCCGAGCAGCAGACTCGTTTCGCCATCCTGGACGGTGGCAACGCTGGCGCCGCCGAGGGAGAGCCGCAGCGTCACCGATCTGTCCAGCTTGGGCTCGCTCACGCGACACGTCGGAGCCACGCGATAGGGTCGATCCATCGGCGCCGAGTCCGCGCCGTCACCTTCCACGGGAGCCGGCACCGCGACGCTCGCTAGCGGTGGGCGCGCCGGGGCGCCGGAGCAAGCCGCGCCGAGCAACGCGACGACGCAACCTCCCAGCAGTCCTCTAGCCATGGCGTGCCCAGACATCCCCGCGCCCCCCCTGGTTCCCGAGACATCCTCCCACGGCGCCCACCGCGCACCCAGCTCGCCGCCTGGGCGGCAGCACGGATCCCCGAGAAACGCCGAGGATTCACCGCTTCCCACGCCTCACCCTGCCCTCCCGAGCCATTCCCTTTGAAAAGTCTCCAAGCCCGCG
>JAGQIY010000892.1 GCA_020430865.1 Myxococcales bacterium | reverse complement strand
CTCGGGATTCTCAACGAGCCAGACCCCGTCGCTCTGCTCGTTGCGGACTTGAACCAAGCCCTCGCGGACCTGGCGACCAGCATGAATACGCGAGCGGAGTTTCTGGTCGAACAGAAGATCATCACGACACAAGTCCAAACGCTCATCAACACCATGGCCACGCGCCGACACTTCTTCTTGAGAGGCGCATACTTCGACGCGAGGGAGGCCGATCTGCCAAACGGCGGCGTGGCTGAGGCTTCCAACCTTCTGACCATGATCGAAGGTGCAGCGAACGAGTACGACGGCAACGTGGATATCCTCTTTCCAACGATCGCTGATCCCTATACGGCCACCGACGAGCAGGTGAAACAAGCCCACTACGGCCTCAACGTCGCGAAGCTCGCCACCACCGAGGTGTTGATCATGGTTTCCGAAGCCGTCCTGATGAAGACGTTGGCGTTTGACCACTCCTGCGACCAGATCATGCAGGCGTCTTCGATGCAGGATCGTGTCGAGCGCTTCACCGCGAAGCTCGAAGCTGCACAAGAAGCCCTGATTGCCTACGGGATCGCCCATCCCGAGCATAGGACCAATTTCGGCGTCGGCTCGTCCGACTTCTTCGAGTTCGACTACGACGCGAGGAACTTCTCCTATCCGATCGAAGATCAGCTGGAGTTCTTCCGAAACATCATCGAGGACACGCACCGGAAGTGCCTCCGCATGCGCCAGCCGCAAGACCCGTTCAAGGCGCATTTCATCGCCAACACGCCCCCGCCCCCCGCCCCGGAAGTGATCTGGCCGGACGTGTCCCAAGTCGGAACCTACGCTGAAATCTCCGAGCCGCTGATCGGCGACATCGACGACGACGGCGACCTCGACGTGGTCACGAGGCATCACAACGCGCGACGCATCGTGGCATGGGTCAACACCGAAGGTGTCTTGGCGGAGTCGCATGAGCTGGCGTGGTCGGAGAAGCCCTTCTCGCACGACATGCCCGACCTCGATGGGGATGGTGACCTCGACCTGTTGTTGGGAGGCCTTCCTCAGCTCGCGTGGGCCGAGAACGTCGGCAACAGCTACGCAGGGGCGACGGTCCTCGTCGATGGTGCCGCTCACAGCCGCGTGATGGCGATGCGAGTCGACGGCGATCCCCTGCCGGACACCATCGCTTTCGACAAGACCAACTCTCAGCTGGTGCTTTCCCTCAACCAGAGCACCCTCAACGGGATCAGCCTCGCTGCGCCCACGCTGATCGACAGCGTGTCCTCGAACGCCTTCGCGGGCCCGGGCATGGCGGCGGTCGATGTCGACGGCGACGACGATCTCGATCTCGTGCTCTCGCTCGACGACGAGCTGTCCCTCTACGAAAACGTGGGCGGTGTCTTCTCGGCGCCCGCAACCATCGACACCGTGGGTTTCGGATCCTTCGTCTACGCTGCCGACCTCGACAAGGATGGCGACGACGACATCCTCGGCGTTCGTGGCGGAGACGTGTTCTGGTACGAGAACCTGGGCAACGGTGACTTCGGCCCGGAGCAGACCATCGCCACCGGCACCCTCGACCAGCGGCTGGCGGTCGGCGACCTCGACGGCGACGGCCTCGACTCGGACATCGTGCTCTACGACAACGTCACCGGCGATCTGATGTGGGTCGAGAACGCCAACCATGGCCTGTTCCTGCGCGGCAAGCTCGGCAACATCAGCAACCTCTCCGGCCTCGCCATCGGCGACCTGGACGCCGATGGCGACGGGGACCTCGTGGTCACCAGCGCGTCGAGCGAGCTCGTCACCTT
>JAGQIY010000891.1 GCA_020430865.1 Myxococcales bacterium | reverse complement strand
GCAGCGGCGGTTCCTCGGGGAGCAGTGGCAGCGGCGGTTCCTCGGGGAGCAGTGACAGCGGCGGTTCCTCGGGGAGCGGCGGCAGCGGCGGTTCCTCGGGGAGCGGCGGCAGCGGCGGTTCCTCGGGGAGCGGCGGCAGCGGCGGTTCCAACGACTCTTGCCCTGGTCAGTCCGTGAGTTGGACCGGATCGGGTAGCAGTATCCGTACGGCGAGCCTCACCGGCACCACCGCCGGGGCGACCGCAGATCTCACCGGAAGCTGTGGTAGCACGGGCTCTGCCAGGGACGTGGTGTACGCATTCACCGCCGACGTCGATGGTCGCTTGCTGATCTCGGTGGACCCGGAGGACTCCTTCGACGCCGTGCTCTACGTGCGCGAGAGCACCTGCGCGTCCAACGAGATCGAGTGCCAGGATGGCCCTAGCGCCGGTGGCGTCGAGACGGTGGAGATCTGGGCGACGGCTGGCACGACCTACTACGCCGTCGTGGATGGCTACCTGGGCGACTCCGGCGCGTTCACTCTCGACGCGTCGCTGGCGCCCGAGGTGGAGCGCGATGCTTGCCCCGGGGAAATAATGGCGTGGACGGGGACTGGACCCTATACGTGGTCGGCCAGTGGCGACACCTCCGTTCGAGCCGACGATCACGGCGGGAGCAGCTGCGGAAGCAGCGCGCGAGACGTCGTGTTTGCCATGACGGCGCCGGCGACGGGTTTGCTCTCGGTGGACGTTACCAGCAGCTTCGACGCAGAGATCTACCTCTCGGCGAGTTGCGGCAGCTCCGACCTGGTGTGCAAGGACGGCGCGAGCTCCGGGGGCACCGAGCACATCGACGTACCGGTGACGAGCGGCACCACCTACTACCTGGTCGTCGACGGTTACTACTCGGACAGCGAGGGGAGCTATTCCGTCAACGCGTCCCTCGAGGAGGCCCCGGCGTATGACACCTGCCCAGGAGAGGATCTGACGTTCAGCGGCAACACCGCGACGGTGAACGGCAGCACCGCGGGCGCTGCAACCAACAACTACACCGGGAGCTGCGGCAATGGCGGCGGAGGCTACGCTGGAGACGCGGTCTTCCACTTCGTGGCGCCGCAGTCAGGCTCGGCGCAGATCACCGTCAACCCCACGGGCAGCACCTACGATCCCGTGCTCTACGTGCGAAGCGGGTCTTGCACTGGCAGCGAGCTGGCCTGCGTCGACAAGGGTACGCCCGGGGGCAACGAGGTCATCAACCTCTCCACGACCCAGGGCACCGACTACTGGGTGTTCGTCGACGGCTACGCCGGGAAGACCGGCGACTTCAGCTTGACGGTTCAGTACTGAGCGTCGCTCCCCGGGCTTGGCGGGAGCCCTCGCTCACGTCGCGCTGCTCCGGGAGGCTCGCTCCGCGTCGAATCTTTTCCTCCGGGTGTCTTTTCCCGGTGGCACTCGCGGCGTTCGTCGGTACACCGCGGCCTCATGTCGCCGATCGTCGAAGCCATCGTGCTGGGGGTACTCCAGGGCCTCACGGAGTTCTTGCCCGTGTCGAGCTCCGGTCACCTCGCGCTGGGGCAGATCCTGATGCGCATGGGCGAGCCGAGCTTGACCCTCAGCGTGGTGATGCACGCGGGTACGCTGCTGGCGACCGCGCTGTTGGTGCGGGAGCGTCTGGTGGGCGCCGTGCGTGAGGGGGTGAGGGGCCTCGCCGAACCCAAGCGCTTCGTGGAGACGCTGGGCGGGCGGGACGTGCTGGTCGTGGTGCTGGCGAGCCTCCCCACCGCGGTCATCGGTCTGCTGATGCGGGGGCCTGTCGAGAAGTACACGCAGTCTCCCATCGCGATCGGGCTTGGCTTCCTCGGCACTGCGGCGCTGCTCGTATCCACGCTCAAGGCGCGCTCGGGAGAAGCCGACGCGCCGACCTGGATCGGAGCGCTGCTGGTGGGCATCGCTCAAGGCGTCGCCGTGCTCCCGGGGGTGAGCCGCAGCGGATCCACCATCGCCGTCCTCCTGTGGCTAGGCGTGAAGCCAGCGCGCGCGTTCGAGCTGTCGATGTTGATGAGCCTGCCCGCCGTGCTGGGCGCGGTACTGCTCGAGTCCCGTCACCTCGAATCCCTCCACGGCCTCACGCCAGCGCTGATCGGGGCTGCGGTCGCGTTCGTGTTCGGCGTGCTCGCGCTGGTGCTCCTGCGACGGGTGGTGATCCGCAACGGCTTCGCCTGGTTCGCGCTCTGGGTGCTTCCCCTCGGCATCTACACGTTGCTCTTCGTCAAGGCCTGAGCTGCTGCCGCGGCGCTGACAGCGCCTGCGAATTTCTCGGGGGTGAGGCGCGCCGTTCCGCCCTTGCGGTCTACTGGGTTGCGGCGTTCAGGGGCAGGCGATAAGCCGGTGCGCATGTCCGACGTGTATGCGGTGATCATGGCTGGGGGCAGCGGCACGCGATTCTGGCCCGCCTCACGGCGTCTCACTCCGAAGCAGCTGCTCAGCATCGCTCCTGGCAGCGACGAGTCGCTCATCGCCGGCACGGTTCGCCGCATGGCGCGCATCACCAGCCCGGAGAACATCTTGATCGCGACGGGAAAGCACCTGCTCGCTCCGACACAGCGTCAGCTGCCCGGCGTCCCCAGGCAGAACTTTCTGGGTGAGCCCGTCGCCAAGAACACGGCTCCCTGCATCGGCTGGGCCACCTTGATTGCCGCACGGAGAAACCCGAAGGCGATCATCGTGGTCGTTCCAAGCGATCAGTACGTGGCGAAGGAACCCGCCTTCCGCGCCGCGGTGAAGCTCGCGATTCGTTCGGCCAAGAGCGGCGTGATCACCACGGTTGGGGTCCAGCCGACGCGACCCGAGACTGGCTACGGCTACATCGAGCTGGGCAAGTCGACGGACATCAGCGGCGTGCACGCGGTCAAGCGCTTCGTCGAGAAACCGGACGCCAAGACCGCGCGCCAGTACGTCAAGTCGGGGCGCTACGTGTGGAACGCCGGAATGTTCATTTTCCGCGCGGCAGACATGCTGGAGGCGCTCGAGACGCACCTGCCAGAGCTCCACGCCGGGCTGCAGAGCATCGATCAGGCGGCGGCGAAGTCCCCGGCCGCCGAGGCCACCGCGACCCGCAAGCTCTTTGCGCAGACGCAGAGCATCAGCATCGACTACGGAGTGATGGAGCGCGCCAAGCGCCTCAACGTCGTGCCAGCGAGCTTTGGCTGGAGTGATCTCGGCAGCTGGGAGTCCAGCTGGGAGCTGGGTGAGCGCGACGCCGATGACAACGTCGCGCCCGAGTCGGCGGTGCTGGTCGACGCAAAGCGGAACCTGATTTGGGACGCTCGCCCCAGAGCTGGGAATCGCGTGGTCGCGCTGGTCGGGGTCGAGGATCTGTGCGTGATCCAGACCGACGACGCGTTGCTCGTGATCCCTCGCGAGCGCGCCCAGGACGTGCGGGCAGTCGTGGATCGACTCAAGGCGGCCAAGCGCGACAAGCTGGTCTGAGGTGCTGTCGAGCGCGACTCACCCCCAACCCTAGGGGATCGACTCAGTGCTCGAACCGGGGTGGGGACGGACGCAGACAGCGGCGCGCCCGGCTCGTATGATTGGACGCATGAGCCTGTTGTCGAACACGCTGGTCGAGCTCACGGTGCTGCTGAAGAGCCGGAAGGTGTCCCCAGTCGAGCTGATGCGGGAGACGCTCGAGCGCATCGATCAGGTCAACCCGCAGCTCAACGCCCTGGTTTGCCCGCGAGATCCCGACGTCTTGATGCAGGAGGCGAAGGCGGCGGAGGCACGCTTGATGGCGGGTGAGGGACGCATCTTCGAGGGCCTCGCCCTCGGCGTGAAGGATCTCGAGGACGCCGCCGGGCTGATCAACTCCCAGGGCTCGTTGCTCTTCAAGGAGCAGGTTGCCACGCGCGATTCGATCCAGGTGGAGCGCCTCAAGGCGGCCGGAGCGATCGTCATCGGGAAGACCAACGCGCCGGAGTTCGGTACCACCGCAATCACGAAGAACCTGGTGTACGGCACGACCACCTCGCCCTGGGACGTCGAGCGCACGCCGGGCGGTTCGAGTGGTGGGAGCGCGGCGTTGCTCGCCGCGGAAGCCCTGCCTCTCAACACCTCGAGCGATGGCGGTGGCTCGATCCGCATCCCGGCGAGCTTCGTCGGCGCCTTCGGGTTCAAGCCGAGCATGGGGAGGGTGGCTCGAGGTCCCTTCGAGTTTTGGGACTCGGGGCGCACCTCGGTGTGGGGTCCGTTGACGAAGACGGTGGAAGACGCCGCGCTGTTCCTCGACCAGGTCGTCGGCCATCACCCGCTGGATCCCATGAGCTTGCCGCACCCGGGCTTCAGCTACTTCGATCACCTCGAGCAGGCCCGAGAGCGGAAGTGGCGCATCGCCTACAGCCCGGATCTCGGCTACGCGGTCGTGCAGTCCGACGTGGCGCGTGTCGTCGCGGAGGCGGTGCGGGTCTTCGAGTCCCAGGGCCACAGCGTCGAGCAGATCGAAGGTGGCCCACCGGAGCTCGGCGCCGACTGGGGTCTGATCGGCGCCTTCGAGCTGGGGTCTCACCTGGCTCCGCAGCTCCAGCGTCACGCCGAGCTCTTGCAGCGGTCGGTGCTGCGCACGATTCGCATGGCCGAGACCGGGCTCGACCTCGAGTGGTGGGGTGAGGCGTCTCGGCGTCGCGCGCAGCTGTCGAGGTGGGTGGCGGAGGTGTTCGGCGAGTACGACCTGCTGCTGACCCCGACCGTGCCCTATGACCCGCCGCCAGCCAAGGGGCCTTTCCCAGCGGAAACTGAAGGGCGCTTGCAGCGTGTGGCCAGCGTCGCCTCCTTCACCATCCCTTTCAACCTGTCCTGGAACCCCGCCGCCAGCGTGCGGGCCGGGCTCTCCGACGCCGGGCTGCCCGTGGGGTTGCAGATCGTCGGGCCGCTGCAGCGCGACGAGCTGGTGCTCGAAGCCGCGCAGGCCTTTCAGCGTGCGTGTCCCTGGCACCCGCAGTGGCCGCTCCGGAGCCCGGACTAGCGGCGCTTGCGTCCGCGGCTGGAAGGCGCGCCGCGCCGCGTGCCCTTGGAGCTCGGCTTGGAGGAGGCGGGACCAGCCTTCCCCAGCTTGCCTCGCGAGCGGCTGGAAGCTGCCGACGACTGTGGCGCGCGAGAGCGCGGACCGCTGGCGGGCGCTTCCGCGGGGGAAGCACCACCCGTGAGGCGCTTGATGTCGTCACGGCAGCGCGCAGCCTTCTCGAAGTCCAGGTTCTCGGCGGCGCTGAACATCTCCTGGCGCAGCTCCTCGAGCCGCTCCGCCAGCGCCGCCTCGTCTGCCGGAGTGCCGCCCTTGCCGTCCTTGTTCTTGCTCGGCCCCTTGGGCACTGCGTAGTAGTCGCTGGTGCCGGCGCTGGGGCTCACCTCGAGGATCGCTCGGCGCACCGTCTCTGGTGTGATCCCGTGCTCGGCGTTGTAGGCCTGCTGAATCGCGCGGCGACGATTGGTCTCGTCCATCGCGAACTTCATCGAGGGGGTGATCTTGTCGGCATACATCAAGACCTTGCCCCGGGAGTTGCGCGCAGCGCGCCCGATGGTCTGGATGAGCGAGCGAGCGGAGCGCAGGAAGCCTTCCTTGTCGGCGTCCAGAATAGCGACCAGGCTCACCTCGGGCAGGTCCAGGCCCTCGCGCAAGAGGTTGATCCCGACCAGCACGTCGTACTCACCAGCGCGCAGGCTACGAAGCAGCTCGATGCGCTCGAGGGTCTCGACGTCCGAGTGCAGGTAGCGCACACGGATGTTTAGCTCGGCGTAGTACTCCGTGAGGTCCTCGGCCATACGCTTGGTCAGCGTGGTGACCAGGACCCGCTCGTCGGCCTCGACACGCAAGCGGATCTCCTCGAGCAGGTCGTCGACTTGACCCGAGACGGGGCGCAGCTCGATCTCCGGGTCTATCAAGCCCGTCGGACGGATCAGCTGCTCGACCGGCTGACCATCGCTGTGCTCCAGCTCGTAGTCTCCCGGAGTCGCGGACACGAAGAGCACCGTCTTCATGTGACCTTCGAACTCGTCGAACTTCAGCGGCCGGTTGTCGAGCGCGCTGGGTAGTCGGAATCCGAAGTCCACCAATGTTTCCTTGCGGGAACGATCGCCGCGGTACATCGCGCCGATCTGGGGGATGGTCTGGTGACTCTCGTCGATCACCAGCAAGAAATCGTCCGGGAAGTAGTCGATCAGCGTCGGCGGTGGGTCGCCAGCAGAGCGGCCGGACAGGTGCCGTGAGTAGTTCTCGATGCCCTGAACGAAGCCCATGGTCTCGAGCATCTCGAGATCGTACTGCGTGCGCTGCTCGAGGCGCTGCTTCTCGAGGAAGCGCACCTCCTTGTCCAGGAACTCGAGGCGCTCGCGCAGCTCGGCGCGAATGGCTTCGATCGCGCGGCGCATGTGCTGCTGGGGCGTCACGTAGTGGGAGCCCGGGAACACGGCGTACCTGTCCAGGCTCCCTAGCACGCGACCGCGCAGCGGGTCGACCTCGCTGATGGCCTCCACCTCGTCACCGAAGAATTCCACGCGGATAGCCAAGGCTTCCTCGTAGACAGGGAAGATCTCCACGATGTCGCCGCGTACTCGGAAGCAACCGCGATGGAAATCGATGTCGTTGCGCTCGTACTGGATGTCCACCAGTCGCCGCAGCAACTCGTCTCGCCGCATCTCCTGTCCGCGCTCGATCTGAATCAGCAGCCCTTGATAGCTCTCCGCGGAGCCAATGCCGTAGATGCAGCTGACCGAGGCCACGATGATCACGTCTGGGCGCGAGAGCAGCGCCTGCGTCGCTGCGTGACGCATGCGATCGATCTGATCGTTGATGATCGCGTCCTTCTCGATGAAGGTGTCCGAGGAAGGGATGTACGCTTCCGGCTGGTAGTAGTCGTAGTAGCTGACGAAGTAGGCGACCGCGTTGTCCGGGAACAGATCCTTCATCTCGCCATACAGCTGCGCGGCGAGCGTCTTGTTGGGCGCGATGATCAACGTCGGGCGACCCATCTTCTGGATCACGTTGGCGACGGTGAAGGTCTTGCCACTTCCCGTGATACCCAGCAGCGTCTGGCAGCGGTGCCCCTGCTCGATGCCCTTGACGAGCTTCTCGATGGCCTGTGGTTGGTCGCCTCGAGGAGTGAAGTAGCTGCGTAGCTTGAACGGTGAACTCATGAGTGCCTGTCGCCTTCGTCGCCCTCGAAGCACCAAGAATGCCAGCGCAGGACGCTCCGAATCGCGGTCTGGACGCGAGGCTCACAGCATAGCCTCGCCCGGCGTCGCTGCGTCCAGGTCGCTCTGGTTCCTGCTGACGCAGCGCTGGCAGGAGTGTGGCCTGCAGGCTCTTCTCGAATACGGCGCTCAGCCGGTGGCAAGCGTCTAAGCGGTTGGCTTCATTGAACAATGCTTCGCTTCCGCGGTGCCGCCACGGTGGGCGCCCTGGAAGAGCGACTGACTGTCTGGCGCGGCGTCTGTCTCAGGGGAACTGCCCGAGCTCTGGCAGTCCAAGCGCTTCGTCCCAGTCCAGCGAAACGTTCAAGGCGTGCAGGGCTTGCCCCGACGCACCGCGGGTCAGGTTGTCGATTGCACCGAACGCGAGCAAGGTCCCGGTGCGCGGGTCGAGCCGATACGCGACGTGGGCCCGCACGGAACCACGGACCCAGAGCGTGTCCGGCAATTCGTCCTGCATGACGCTCACCAGGCCCTCTGCGTAGTGACCGCGAGCGGCGTCCCGGCAGCGCTGGGCGTCGACGCCGCCCCTCGGGCGCAGATAGCTCACGCTCAGGATGCCGCGAGTCATGGGGACCAGGTGCGGTGTGAAGACGACCTGAACCCGTTGCCCTGCGGCAAGACTCAGCTCTTGCTCGATCTCACCCGTGTGGCGGTGAGCCCCTGCGACCTTGTAGGCGCGGATCCCTTCGCTGGTCTCGCTGAAGTGCGTGCCAGCGCCGGGGGTGCGCCCGGCCCCGCTCACGCCGCTCTTGGCGTCCACGATGATCGGTCCCGAGAGATCCAGCAAGTCCTGCTTCAACAGCGGCACGATGGGTAGCAGCGCGCTGGTTGGGTAGCAGCCCGGCGCAGCGATCAGCCGAGCGCCGACCAGCTCCTTGCGGTAAATCTCCGGCAGCCCGTACACGGCCTGGTCGAGGAGCGCCGGCGCTGGATGCTCGCCGTACCAGGTTCGATAGTCATCCACGTTCCGCAGCCGGAAATCCGCAGAGAGATCGACCACGCGCAGGCCCGTCGAGTACAGGCTGGCGACGACCTCGGCGCTCTTCGCGTGAGGCAAGCAGCAGAAGACCACGTCCAGCCGTTGCGCCAGTCGGGTCGCGTCTGCAGGCTCGAAACGCTCGATCTCCAGCTGACCGATGCCGGACACCCCCAGGGTTCCTGGCAGCACCTCTGACAGCCTGCGTCCCGCGTTGCTGTTCCCTGCCACCCAGGTCAGCTCGAGGCGGGGATGGCGGTG
>JAGQIY010000890.1 GCA_020430865.1 Myxococcales bacterium | reverse complement strand
TGGACGAAGGCGAGCATCCCACAACGGGAGCTAG
This sequence comes from Myxococcales bacterium, assembly GCA_020430865.1. Next base: position 1,767 of record JAGQIY010000890.1, on the reverse strand, counting down.
CCAACTGCGACATGTTCGTTGGGGATCCCTCCAAAGTCCCGTGGCCAGCTGCCGCGTGGGAACCGAGAGGATCCTACGATGCCTTCGTGGTGAAGCCGCCGGAGTCCGAGTGGATGTATCAAGGCACTCCATGGGGGTGGACGATCGCCAGGCATCATGTCGGGGACGTTGATGGTCTTTTCCTCCATCTGAAATACGGGGGAACCCACCAGGGGGACGAGGTCATCGGATTTGCCCGGATAGTCCGGGTGAGCGACCTCGCCACCGTTGGCGTGCTCGCCAATCGGTACACGCACCCGACCACTGTCGTGTGCGGCCAGGGTAACTACCGCGAGTCAGCCCTGGATGTGCACTATGGCGGCCTGATCGACCCATTCTACGCCCGGCTCGACCCTGGTAGCGGGAACTGGTCCTTCGTTCCGCAAAACGACGAATTCAATGGTGCCCAAGGGTTTGACCTGGAAACCCCGTGGGAGGAGTACGTTGCGGCAACCGGCGGTGTGTTGCGGCTCAATCCAAACAGCGGTCTGTCGGAGGCGATCCGCACGAATAGTGCCACGCGGTTGCCAGCAAGCTTGGGCGACACCGCTGTGTGGAGTGAAGACGGCGAAGTCTGGTCGACCAAAGGCGGTGCTACCCCAACCAAAGCCCTTGCGGGCGCTCCCGACTACCCATGCTCAATCGGCATCACACCTGAGTGGGTCTTTGGTGCCGGCGAGCAGACGGCGGCAGGGAGATGTCGGGACTACCCGACGAACGCAAGGGTCTGGAGGGCCAAGCGAAACAACGACGGCTCGCTTGGGAGCGTGGAGTTCGGGCCCACGATCACTGTGCAGGGATTCTTCAACTATTCCCACGGATGGGGCGACTTCATCGGCTTCGCAACGATCCTCCAGGGGGACGTCGAGCTGTTCGTGGTTCGGCTCTCGGACTGGAAGACGTGGCAGCTGAACAAGTCAGGTACTGACTCGTTCCACGCCGACGTCTGGGGGATCGATAGCGAGTACCTGTACACAGCGATCAATCACACCAACCTAGAAGTTGAGGAGCTGCGCCGATACCCCCTGGCGAAGCTTGACGACGTGGCGACGATCATCCCGGCGAACTGAAGAAAGTACTTATGAGACGGCTCCCTTGACATGAGAGCTTTACGTCGCTGGTTCTTTGAGAACGTGGTGGGCCCTGCCGTGGTCGCTGGGTACGATGCCTATATGGCCGAGTTCGAGCGAGCGACTGAGATGCGGCAGTTCCTCTGTGGAGAGCGCTTCAATGAAGAGTTCGCAGCTTGGAAGGCTGAGGTTGAGGCGAACAGGTTCACGCTGGTGATGGTGAGGGAAGAACCCATCGTTGGTGCAGATGGCGCCACCCTGGGTTTCACCGTCTGGTATCGGCTGGAACCTAGGAAGTACGTTGCAAAGCGCCGCTACTGATCCTTCCGTGGCCTCCCTCGGGTCTTGGCTGGCGGTGGCACCTCCGGGGGATCGAGCAGCGATGGCACCGGCACCTTCAGTGCTCGGGCCAACCGAACCAGTGTGTGGATCCTGAGGTTCTGCTTCCCGGTTTCCACAAGAGAAACCCATTGGGGCGTGTTGTTGAGCACGTCGGCTAGCTGCTGCTGCGACCAGCCCTTCTCTCGCCGTAGTGAGCCTGCCCCGCTTTGGTGGACACCCCGCAAGGGATTACTCTCCTCGGAGGTCCACCAATGCCACAAAGAAGATCACGTCCAGATTCGTTCAAGAAAGACGCCGTCCGCCGCTTGCTAGCTCG
>JAGQIY010000093.1 GCA_020430865.1 Myxococcales bacterium | reverse complement strand
GTGGTTGGTGGGCTCGTCCAGCAGCAACAGATCGGGGCGCATGAGCAGGATGCGTGCCAGCGCGACGCGCATCTTCCAGCCCCCGGAGAGCTTGCTGACGTCGTCCTCAATGACTTCCGGACGGAAACTTAGGCCGGCCAGGATCTCGCGCGCGCGGGCGTCGAGGGCGTAGCCACCGAGCTCGTCGAAGCGCGCCTGCACCGTCCCAAAGCGCTCGATCAGGGTCTCGAGTTCATCCATCCGCTCTGGATCGGCCATGGCTTGCTCCAGCTCGGCGAGCTCATGCCCGATCTCGGAGACTTCGCCGGCACCGGCGAGGGTCTCCTCGATCACACTTCGACCTGCCATCTCTCCGACGTCCTGGCTGAAGTAGCCAACGGTGACGCCGCGATCGAGCACGACGTTGCCGTTGTCCGGCTGATCCTGACCGACCACCATGCGAAAGATGGTGGACTTACCGGCGCCGTTCGGACCCACCAGGCCAACTCGCTCCCCCGCGAAGACCCCCATGGAGGCCTCCAGGAACAGGATCTGCTTTCCGTGGCGTTTGGAGACGGAGTCGAGGCGTAACACGGCCGCGCAAGCTGGCAGCAAATGCTCGACATCGCAACGTCGGCGCACGCGGCGGCTTCGCGTGCTCGTGCTCGGGTGACGATGAACACCTCCGCGGAAACAGCTTCGCGTGCTCGTTCCCGGCTCGACGCTGCTCGTTTGTCCTCGCCCCGTGCGGTCGGAGGTGGGTGGGTGCGACGCCCACAGGGCGTGTCACCTGCCCGACCCCAGGGGCGGGGATACACCGCCGGTTCGCGACCTCGCCCCCCGGCGTGCGCTTCCGCGGGCGTGGATTTGGCTCGCTGGGGCTCGGAGCACCCTTTCGGGTGAGAGCGGACTCAGGCAGGATGGCTGATCGTGGGGGGATCGGAGGAGCACGACTCGCTGGCGAAGCTGCGTCTGCGTCAGAGTCTCCCGCCGGCCAGTGACAAGCGGCGCGGCGGGCTGCCAGTCCAGCTCGGCACCTTCGGCGCGCTGGGGATCGGCGTGATATCGGCTGACGATTCCGGCTTCGTGGTGGGCATGAACTCCACCGCGGAGGTGCTGACCGGCTTTGGCGACGCGGAGGCGCGGGGCAAGCTCCTCGACGTCGTGTTCCAGATCTCGGACAGCCCCGACGACGCTGGTTGGCCCCTCTCGGTGCTGTCCACTGAATCCGTGAGGAAACCAGCGTACGCTGCCGTCGACGCCATCGGTCCCCAGGCCCAGAGCGCGTTGAAGGGTGACGGCCACGTCTACCTGCACGCGCGCGATGGTCGCAAGCGCGCGGTGCGCTACGCCGTCGAGCGCATCGAGACCGGTGATGGCCCCCGCCTCTCGGTGTTCATCGAGGACGTCACCGAAGCGCGCCTGACCGGCCTGCGGTTGATGCACCTCGCCGAACACGACCCACTGACGGGCTTGCTCACCCGTCAGCGCTTCATCCGCCTGATGAACCAGGCCATCGTCTCCCGCACGCAGACCGCGCGGCGCATCAGCCTGGTCTACGTCGACATCGATCGTTTCCGCTTCGTCAACGACGCCTCGGGCCTCGACGCCGGGGACACGCTGCTTCACTGGATCGCCGCGATGCTCAAGGAGGCCGCCGGCACGGGGAACGCGGTTGGACGCCTGGGCGGCAACGAGTTCGGGATGATGCTCTACGGTCAGGGGCTGGGGGAGGCGGCGCTGACGGCGCGGGTCCTGCAGCGACGCCTGCGTGAGTTTCGCTTTGCGTGGAGGGACAGCACCTTCAGCGTGCGCTCCAGCGTGGGTGTCGTGGAGGTGACCACCGATTTCGAGAACGCGTCGCACCTGCTCGGCGCCGCGGAGACGGCGAGCGCTCGCGCGCGGGACCAAGGGGGCAACCGGCTCTCGCTGTGGATGCCCGACCAACAGGAAGAAGATTCCGCGCGGCAGAAGGCGCTGGACTGGGTAGCCCACATCAAGAAGAACCTGCAGCGGGGTCACGTGGAGCTCTTCTGTCAGCCGATCGTGTCGCTCACCGAGCCCGACGCGCCCCGCTCGAGAGAAGTGCTGTTTCGCATGCTGGACTCCGAGGGCAAGCCTCGTGGCCCGCAGGACATCTTGCTGACCGCAGAGCGTTACGGCTTGATGGATGCCGTGGACAAGTTCGTGGTCAAGCACACGCTACGTCAGCTCCAGCAGGAGCCGCGGCTGCTCAAGGACGTCGACCACTGGTCGATCAACCTCTCGGCGACCAGCCTCAAGCAGGAGACGATCCTCGACTACATCCATGAATGCTTCAGCAGGACCCAGGTGCCACCGAGCAAGATCTGCTTCGAGATCACCGAGACCGCGGCGGTAGAGAACCTCGCGGAAGTGCGCTGGCTGATGCAGGAGCTTGGCAGCATCGGCTGCCGCTTCTCCCTCGACGACTTCGGCAGCGGCATGGCCTCGTACGCCTACCTGCGAGACCTGCCGGTCAACTACATCAAGATCGACCGCAGCTTCATCAAGGACGTCGTGCAGAGCGAACTCAACTCGGCGATCGTGGAGTCGATCCATCAGATCAGCTCGCTCCTCGGGGCACACACCATCGCTGAGGGCGTCGAAGACGCCGAGTCGGTCGCGAAGTTGACGGCGCTCGGGCTCGACTACGGGCAGGGTTACTTCTTCGGAAGACCAGGTCCGATGCTCGACGTTTGCTGGTGAGCGAGTCCGTGAATCACCGCGCACTGCGGCGTACGGTGCCTCCCGGCATCCTCTCGGGGCCTCGCATCAGGCCAGGCGGAGGCGCACCGCGACGTGCTTGTGATAGGGCGTGCGCGTGAGCGGATCGCAGTGCGAAGCTCGGGTCAGGTAGTTGATGCCCGGGCCGCTCTGCCTGCGTTCGCCGTCGCTGTCGGGGTGGCCTAGACCATATCCGTGAGGCAAAACGACCAGCCCGCGCTGTAGGCTCGGGTCGAGCTCGGCGGTCACCTCCAGGGCGCCACCCTCGGACTCGCAGAGCAAGCAAGCCCCATCGCTCGCGCCGAGCTCCTTGGCGTCTTCGGGGTGGATCCGGAGCGCTCCGCTCGGGTCGTTGCGGCGCCAGCCCGGATCGCGATAGATGGTGTTGGCATTGTAGCTGCGACGCTGCCCCGCGATCAGGATGAACGGGAAGGCCGCGTCGCGTCCGGGTTCGGCGCCATCGATCGCGGGGGTGAGGGAGAGCGCTCCGAGCTCGCTCAGCAGCTCCGGGATGGCGAGGTGTACCTTGCCGTCTTGGTGACGCAGCAGCTTCCAGACGTCGCTGTACGCATGGTGACTCAGCTCGACCCCCGAGCGCCGCTCGAGCATGGCCTCGAAGAGCGCTTCGCCGAGCCCCTGGCCGCGATCGCGAATCCCTGCTCGCAGCACCGCGTCCCGATGCTTCACTGCATACTGGTTGGCGGCGCCCCACAGGACCGCTGCGGCCCGAGCTCCGTCCGGCAACGCCGGACCAAGAGTCGCGTAGAGCAGGTTGGGCAGCACCTTCACCAGCTCCGGCTGCAGCTTGAGCAAGGCCGCGAGGGCCAGCGGATAGAGCCGCAGCGTGGGGCGCTTGCGATCGAGGCGCGCCACGCGTTCGAGCCAGTGGAGGCGCCGGGGCAGGGCGCCCAGGGCCACCAGCAGTCGCTGGTAGATCTCCGGCTCGGGGAGCGTGCCGGGGAGGGGTTCGATGAAGGGCTTTCGCAGATGGAAATGGTTCCTCGGGAAGCCGAGGTTGAAGAAGGTGGCCTCCCATTTCTCGAACTGAGAGCTCGCAGGGAGCACGTAGTGCGCCTGCTGTGCGGTCTCGGTCAACGCCACGTCGATCACCACCATCAGCTCCAGGCGCTGGCAGGCTGCCTCGTAGGCGCCGGTGTCGGCGCCGCTCCGTAGCGGGTTCGCGCTGTCCACGATCAGGGCCCTCACCCGATCCTCTCGCTCGCTGAGGATCTCCTGTGGCAAGACGTTGGGCGGGAAGAGCTTGGCTATCTCCTCGACCTGTGTCGCCTTGGTGCGCAGCGCCTTTGCTGGATCGGAGTGGCCGAGCAGCGGCAGCAGGTAGGTGTGAAGGTTGTTTCCGCCAGGTCGCGCGAAGTTGCCGCTCAGCAGGCTGAGCAGCTTCTCGAGGTAGGAGTTGAGCGTGCTGTGGAGGCTCTGTTGGAGGCCCAGATCCGCGCGAACGCAGCAGGATCTCGCCATCGCCATGCGTCGCGCGACGGTCCCGATGACCCCAAGCTCGATCCCGGTGCGCGCGGCGCAGTCCTCGAGAGAGAGGTCTTCGAGGCTCCGCTTCACCTCGGCGAAGCCGCTGGTGTGGGCCTCGAGGAAGCGCCTGTCGACGAGATCCTCGTCGATCCAGAGCTTCAGGATCGCTGCCATGAGCCAGGCATCGCTGCTCGGCTTGATCTGCAGGAAGTGGTCTGCGAGCCTGGCTGTATCCGTGCGGATTGGATCGACGACGATCAGGCAACGCTTCGGGTCCCTGGAGAGCGCCGTGAGCTGTCGGCGCGCCTCGGGGAAGCCGTGCGACTGCCAGGGGTTGGTGCCGATGAAGAGCACCACCTCGGCGTTCGGGATGTCCGTCGTCAAGTGGCACGTCTGCCGGCCGAACAGCTTGCCGTTGACCCAGAAGTCGCCGGTCTTCTCCTGGGCCAGCGCGGTGTAGTGGTAGCGCGTGCCCAAGGCCGCGCGCAGCCCGGCGCCGTAGCCGCCCCCCAGGTGATTGCCCTGACCACCGGCCCCGTAGTACGCGAAGGCGTCACCGCCGTGAGCTCGCTTGATCGCGCTGAGCTTGTCCGCGATCTCGCGCACAGCCGTGTCCCAGTCGATCGCTTCGAAGCTGCCGTCCGGGCGGCGTCTCAGCGGAGTGTTCAGGCGATCGGCGTGGTTCTGGTAGTGATCGAGGCGTGCAGCCTTCTGGCAGAGGTAGCCCGCCGATGCGGGATGGGCTTCATCCCCACGGATCTTACCGAGGCGTACGCGACCTTCGGGGGTCTGGGTCGCGGTGATCCGCAGCCCGCAGTTCTCCGAGCATAGGATGCAAGCGGTCGAGACCTCTCGGGTGTGGGTTGCTCGTTCGTTCGTCGTCATGAGCGTTCTCCTATTAGCGAGGCCCTGCGCAGGAAGCGGGCGACGAGCTCCAGCTCTGCGTCACTGAACCCGGCGTAGAGCTCGGCGTTGAGCCGTCGGTGAACGTGCCTTGCTCTCGCCACGCGAGCCTTGCCTTCGGGGGTGAGGGCGAGCTGGAAGGCGCGGGCATCACCCGGCGCCGACCGACGCGCGACCAGCGACTCCGCTTCGAGGCGTGCGACCATGCTGGTGATTGCGCTCTTGGCCACGCCCAGGCTGCGCGCCAGCTGTTGCTGTTGTTGTTCCGGGCGCGCCTCGAGGCAGAAGAGCACTCCGAGCTGCGCTGCGGTGATGCCCACGGCCTGGAGCAACTCGTGGTCGGCGCGTCGCTTGGTGGCTTGCTGAGCACGCTGGAGCAGCGCGTAGATCCTGGGTCTTGCCATGGGCTCTTCCTGGCCGGCTTCAGGAACGAGCCGAGCCGATAGTTCACTAGCGAACTATATGGGCGGTAGCGAGCGACCAACGCGCTCATCGCCGCAGGCTCGGGCTGCGTCGCTGCAGGTTCCGCCCAAGTCCGCGGAATGGCGAGAGATCGACGCGCTACTCGGGGTAGAGCTGCCGATCCAGTGCCTGCCAGAGGTACCAGCTGGCTACGCTACGGTAAGGCTTCCAGCGTTCTCCGTGGGCCTCGAGCATCGCCGCCGAGGGCTCTCTCACCCCGAAGACCAGACCGAACGCCTTGCGCACGCTGAGATCGTCCGTGGGCAGCACGTCGGGGCGCCCAAGGTGGAAGATCAGGAACATCTGTGCGCTCCAGCGCCCGATGCCGCGCACCTGTGTCAGCTCTTCGATCAGTGCTTCGTCGGCCAGCGCCTGCGCGGTCTCGAAGTCCGGGAGTCGACCGTCGACGGCGCGGCGCGCGAGGTCTTGCAGGGCGAGTCGCTTGTTCTGACTGATCCCTGCGGCAGCGAGCTGCTCGTTGCTGAGCTTCAGCAGGCGCTCTGGCTCGAGGCCGTGTCCCCCCCCATCGCGGGGCTTGGTGCAGGCATCGCACAGGCGCCCGTGGATGGTTCCGGCGGCCTTTGCGGAGAGCTGTTGATAGACGATGGCGCGGGCCAGGGCACGAAACACGCTGGGCGTCGGACGGGGCCGCAGCGCGAAGTCGCCGACTCTGTCGATCAGGACTCGCAGAACGGGATCCGCCTTGCGCAGGTGCTTCCGCGCGGCGTGGCGGTCGAATGGCAACTCGAGCCCGGCGGCGCGCTCGATCTCCAGCAAGCGCTGCTTGGTTTGCACCCCGCCGTGGGCCGAGAAGCCGCCGAGCTTGCCTCCGGCCGCGGTCACGCGGTGGCAAGGCACGATCACCGCGATCGGGTTCTGGCCCATCGCTCGTCCAACGGCGCGACTCGCTCCGGGGGAGCCCACTTCACGCGCCAGCTCACCGTAGCTGCGCGTCGTCCCGCTCGGGATGTGCCTGGCGACCTCGTAGACGCGGCGGTGGAACGGCGGCACCCCGCTCAGGTCGAGGGGCGTCTGCGAGAGGTCGACGGCCTCACCGGCGAGCAGGCGAGTCACACCATCGATGACCCGGGCCAGGACGTCCGGCGGTTCCATGATGATTGCTGCAGGGAAACGTTGACGCAGCGTCTCGAGCGTCAGCGTCGGCGTCGCCTCGGGGAGCTGGAAGCCCACCACGCCCGCGTCGCTCCAGACCAGGGCGCAGTCGCCGATGGCGGTGGGAAACGAGCACGCGGAGAGCTCGGGGGCGCTGCTCCCTCGACCTCGAGCCCCCTTCGCTGGTCGAGTCGCCTCCCCTGCGCCCCTCCGCGCCCGCGCTGCCTTCGGCATGCGCCACAGGGTAGCGCGGGATCAGTTCGGCGCCGAGCCTTCCGGAGCCGTCGCCGGTGGGCGCAGCCAGGAGGCGAGCACCGAGAGCAGCAGGATCCCCGCGATGATCGCCAGCGAGACCAGCACCGGGATCTTGACGAAGCTCATCAGCAACATCTTCGCGCCAACGAACACCAGGACGAAGGACAGCCCGAGCTTGAGGTAGTGGAACTTGGAGATCACGCCGGCGAGCAGGAAGTACATCGAGCGCAGGCCCAGGATGGCGAAGATGTTCGAGGTGAAGACGATGAACGGATCGGTCGTGATGGCGAAGATCGCGGGGATGGAGTCGACCGCGAAGATCACGTCGCTCACCTCCACGGCAACCAGCGCCAGGAGCAGCGGCGTCGCCATGCGTCGGCCATCCCGCTTGACGAAGAAGCGATCACCCTCGAACTGGGGCCAGACAGGCACGACGCGGCGGAACGCGCGGATCGCCAGGCTCTTCTCCGGCTCGACCGCCTCTTCCTTCTGCATCATGAGCTTGATCCCGGTTACCGCGAGGATGCCGCCGAAGACGTAGATCGCCCAGTGGAAGCGCTGGATGAACGCACCACCCGCGAGGATGAAACCCGCGCGCAAGACCAGCGCCCCGATCACGCCCCAGAACAGCACCCGGTGCTGGTAGAGCGCCGGCACCCGGAAGGTCGCGAAGATGATCACGAAGACGAAGATGTTGTCGACGGCGAGCGCCTTTTCGAGCAGATAGCCGGTCGTGAACTCCAAGCCCCGCTGGGGGCCGAACCAGATGTAGACCCCGGCGTTGAACACCAGCGCCAGGGCGACCCAGACCGCGCTCCAGATCCCGGCTTCCTTGAGGCTGACCTCGTGGGCCTGCTTGTGGAACACGCCGAGATCGATGGCCAGCATCACCAGCACGAACCCCAGGAAGCCGAGCCAGAGCAGTGGAGAACCAATGGTGTCGAAGGGCATTGCCCGTAGCATCTAGGGCCAGCGCATTGTGTCGACCAGGACGATAATTTGGACGCTACTTGTAGGCTGAGACGACATATAATCTCGGCATGGAGTGGCTGAACTACCATCACCTCTTGTACTTCTGGATGGTCGCCAGGGAGGGCGGACTGGTTCCTGCGGGAAAGGTGCTCCGCCTGTCTCACCCCACGCTGAGCGCTCAGGTCCACGCCCTGGAAGAGCAGCTCGGAGAGAAGCTCTTCACCAAGGTCGGGCGCAAGCTCGAGCTGACCGAGATGGGCCGCGTGGTCTATCGCTATGCCGATGAGATCTTCAGCCTGGGGCGGGAGATGGTCGACACGGTGAAGGGGCGCTCGACAGGGCAACCGGTGCGCCTCGACGTCGGTATCGTGGACGTCGTGCCAAAGCTCATCGTGCGGCGTCTGCTGGAGCCCGCCCTGGGCTTGGAGGAACGGGTGCGTCTCGTGTGCCACGAGGATACGGCAGAGCGACTGCTGGCGGAGCTTGCGTTGCACAAACTCGATCTGGTGATCTCGGACACGCCAGTTCCGTCGGGCAGCGCGATCCGCGCCTACAATCACCTGCTGGGCGAGACCGGGGTCAGCCTGTTTGCCAGCAAGCGGCTCAGCACCCAGTATCAGAAGGACTTTCCCCGCTCCCTGGACAACGCGCCGATGCTCTTGCCGCTGGAGACGTTGACGCTGCGCCGTAGCTTGAACCAGTTCTTCGATCGTCATGGCATCTCCCCACGCGTGATCGTCGAGTGCGCGGACTCAGCGCTGCTCAAGGTGTTTGGCGCCGACGGCGTGGGGCTGTTCCCGGCGCCGAGCCTGCTCGCGGACGAGTTGACTCGTCAGCACGGGGTGCGCTTGGTGGGGCAGCTCGAGGGGGCGCGCGAGCGCTTCTACGCCATCTCCGGCGAACGCAAGCTGAAGAACCCAGCCGTAGTCGCCATCTCCGAGGCAGCGCGGCACGAGCTCTTCTCCGAGTGAGCGCTCGCCCGCGCCGTCTCGGGGGGCTCGGGTTTCGGAGCTGAGCTTGCAACGAGTGGAACCTTCCAGCAGGTTCTTGGCGGTGAAGCTCTACTCGGAATGGACCCATTTCTACCGTCTATTCACTCCACCGGAGGAGTACGCCGCCGAGGCTGCCGCCTACCGCGCGGGCTTCGTAGCGGCAGCGCCTCACGCGGAGACTCTGCTGGAGCTGGGAGCCGGTGCGGGGCACAACGCCGTTCACTTGAAGCGATACTACCGATGCACGCTCACCGATCTGTCCGAGGGCATGCTCGACCTGAGTCGGGAGTTGAACCCCGAGTGTGAGCACGCGCCGGGGGACATGCGAAGCCTGCGTCTGGGGCGAGAGTTCGATCTCGTGTTCGTGCATGATGCGGTGATGTACATGCTGAGCGAGGAGGACCTCGCTTCGGCCATCGACACCGCCTACGCCCACACCGCGCCTGGCGGAGCGGCGATCTTTGCCCCAGACTGCTTCGCCGAAAGTTTCCAGGAGGATACAGTCTGCTGGGAGTCTGGCGACGCCGTGCGGCAGCTCCGCTGCACCGAGTGGAGCTGGGACCCGGAGCCTGGGGATTGCTGGTTCGCCGTGGAGTACGCGGTGTTGCTGCGCGAAGCAGGGCGAGTGTCAGCGTACCACGAGCAACAGAGGAATGGTCTCTTCCCGCGCGAGACCTGGCGACGACTGCTCGAGGGTGCTGGCTACGCGGTGGAGTTGATCGACCGACCACTGGACGATGGCGCCCACGACCAGGTCTGGCTCTGCCGGCGACCTGGCTGAACCTTCACACTTGCCACACGCGTGCGCCTTGCGCAGACCTCCGAGGTCAAATGAAGATGCGGGTACCGCTCGACGCTCGGGCGGAAACGGAGGGCCGATGGTGAGCACGCGATCCGCAAGCAGAGCATCCAAGAAGAAGGCGCCGAGCAAGAAGAAGGCGCCGAGCAAGAAGAAGGCGCCGAGCAAGAAGAAGGCGCCGAGCAAGAAGAAG
>JAGQIY010000889.1 GCA_020430865.1 Myxococcales bacterium | reverse complement strand
GTGCCGTTCTTCACGCCATCGTCGCAGGTGGGGGGGAGGCAAACCGTGGGTCCGCTGGGGACCGGCGGACTTCCGCCGCTGCCGCCGGTCGCTGTTGCGCCGCCTGCACCTCCCGTCGCGAAGGCACCGGCGGCGCCCGCGCTGCCACCGGCGCCGCCGGTCACCGCGCCGCCGCTACCACCACCGGAGCCGCCGACGCTGCCAGTTCCAGCTCCGGCAGTTCCAGCTCCGCCAGCTCCGCCGCTACCGGCGGGCTCACTCGCGACGCCACACACGCCGCTCACGCAGTCGCTGTCCGACGCGCACGCGGAGTCATCTCCGCACGGATCACACGAGCCGCCGCAGTCGACGTCGCTCTCGTCGCCGTTCCGGACCTCGTCGCTACAGCTCGGGGCGGCGCAGCTGCCGCTCACGCAGGACGAGCTCACGCTGTCGTCGGCGCCGTTGCAGCTCCGGCCGACGGCGCAAGGCGTGCACGGCCCACCGCAGTCCATGTCGCTCTCGCCGCCGTTGACGAGCGAGTCCGAACACGACGGAACCGGCGCGCCGCCCGTGCCACCCGTCGTGGCGCCGCCCGTACCGGGCTCGCCCGCTTCGCCACCGGCGCCAGCCGTGATGAACCCACCACTGCCCCCGGTCTCGGAGATGCTGCCCGCGGAGCCGCCGTCCCCAGCTGCACCGCCCGATCCGCCAACACGGGAGCCAGCGATGCTGGGATCTCCACATGCGGCCAGGAATGAAAGTCCAACAACGCCCGACAATGCTCGCAGCTTGGTCATCGAAGGCAGGCAACGGTCGTCCGCGGCGAACCAGGAGCACGTTCCGTTCGGCGCGCGTCTTCTGCGCGGTCCACCAAGCTTCTGAAGTCCCGCTCTGGAACATTTTCCGGGAGGAGGCGCCAGACCTCGAGGTCTTGGTCGCTGGGTGCCTGGGTGTGGCGCCGACGCCGGTCGCCGCGAAGGTCTGGACGAAGGCGCTGGGGTGCGGAGGGGAGCTTCCGCGCAGCTCGCGACTCCAGCATTCGCGGAGAAGCGAGTCCTGTTCGGATCCGTGGCCGAACGCGTGGTGGCCCAGCTTCTCGCGCTAGGATGGGGACGTGACCCGTACGGCGCCCGTCCCCAATATCCCCGCACCCCCAGGCATGAACCCAGGCGCTTTCGTCGCTGGCGGAGGCGGCAACGGAGGAGGCAGCGGAGGCAGAGGCAGCGGTAACGGGAGTGGCGAAGAGGGGGCCGACGGCGCCGACAATGACGAGAACGCGGAGGGCGAAGGCAACGCAGCGAATGCTTGCGGCGAGGGCGACGCGGGAGCGTGCCCCAACCCCGAGCATGGTGGCGGAGGCGGGCTGACCGAGGGCGATCCGGTCGACGCGATCAGTGGCCGCGTCTTCACCACGCCCTCCGTGGAGCTGATCTTGCGAGGGCCGCTCCCACTCGTGATCAAGCGACAGTACTCGTCTGACGCCGTCCAACGCGACATTGGCCTGGGCTACGGTTGGTCCCACAGCTTGGCCTGGCGGGTCCAGGTGAAGCGACGCGCCGTATTGCTCCTCCAGCCAAGCGGACAGCAGCGGCGGTTCCGTCGGTTTGACGTCGGCCAGTCCCGCACGTTTGGCCGTCGTGTGCTGACCCGTTCGCCCAACGCCTTCGTGCTGCAGGAGGGCTTCTCGAGGTTTCTCTTCGAACGCGAGGCAGAGGGATCGGACCACTACCGCCTCGCGGCCATCGAGGACACATTCGGCAATCGCACGAGGCTCGACTACAACGAAGGCCGGCTGGTTGGGGGTGAGGACTGCGTTGGACGTAGTTTCCGCGTGGTCTGGTCAGGTGAGCACATCGTGGCGTTCGAGACGTTCGAGACCGATCGCAAGCGATGGAAGCGATTCTTTACTTATGGATATGCGGATGGGGACCTCACTCAAGCTACGGACGCGCTCGGCAACCGCACGACCTATGAGTATGCCCAGCACCGTCTGGTGCGGCACACGACCCCCACGGGGCGCACAGCGCACTTTCGCTATGACCAGGCTGGCGCCTGTGTGGAGTGCTGGGTCGACTACGGTGACCGTGCTGATCCAGCCCTAGACGCGGACGTTCCGCAGTTCTTGGCCGACGGAACCACGAAGGCGCGCGGCATGTATCACTGCGTGTTCACCCGCGACGACGGCTACCTCGAGACGGTGAACTCACGACAAGTGAAGCGCGCCAGCACCAACGTCTTTGGCAAGGCGGACGCGGTGGTCAGCGAGGGATCGGTCTCCTCGCTGCAGTACGATGATGGAGGAAACATCGTCTCGTACGCCGACGGCAACGGTGCGACCTGGAGCTGGGTGAGAGACGCCCAGGGACGAATCCTCGAGGAAACTAATCCGCTCGGTGAGAGCCGGCGCTACGAGTACAACCCTTCTGGCCACCTGCTCAGCACGACTGAGCCCGACGGATACAGGACGACTCAGCTGCTGGATCGCCACGGCTACCTGCTGGGGGTCAGCGACGACGAGGGTGAGATCATCTCGTACGAGTACGATGCCCGGGGCCTGTGTACACAGGCAGGTTTCCCCAACGGTGGGCGCGCCCGGATGAGCTACGATCAGTACGGGAACCGTGCGGAAATTATCGAGCTTGGGGGTGAGCGCGCGTACATCGATTACAATCACTTCGGCAAACCGATCCGGCATCACGATGGTAAGGGGAAGGAGACCCGCTTCATCTACGACGAGATGCTGCAGCTGATCTGCGTGGTGAATCCTGACGGCACCCGGCAGCACTGGTCGTACGACGCAGACGGGAATCTCTCATCTCTGACGAAGCCAGACGGCGCGCAGTACCAGTTCGAGTGGGGAGGCGTGAAATCCACCTGCTGTGTGCGCCGTCCCGACGGGACGGAGATTCACTTCCGCTACGACCGCGAAGGCAACCTGGTGCGGGTCATCAACGAGCGGGGCGAAGAGCATCGCCTCGAGCGGGACGCGGCGGGACGAGTCGTTCGGGAGCACACATTCGACGGCCGCAAGCTCACCTACACGCTGGATCTGGCCGGGAACCTCGCGCGCATCCAGGATCACTCCGGGGCCTTCGTGGATCTCGAGTACGATGTCCTGGGGCGCGTCGTGGCACGCACGTTCGCAGACGACTCCGTGGAGACCTTCGCCTACGACGTGCGAGGGCGGTTGATCCAGGCGACCCATGGGGAGTCGCGCTGTGAGTTTCAGTACGATCCACGCGGTCAGCTGGTGAGGCAGCTCCAGGCGTTGGACGGCGTCGAGGAGTATGTAGAGGCAGAATATGACCTCACCGGGAACCGCACGCTTCTCCGTACGAGTCGCGGGCACGAGGAGCGCGGAGCGTTCGACGTCGCCCGGCGCATGACCCAGCTCGAACTGGGCCACGGAAACGATCCTCTGCGCTTTGGGTACGACGAACTCGACCGCGAGGTAAGCCGAGTGCTTCCCGGAGGCGGCAAGATCCTCCAGGGCTTCGACGGCATGGATCGTCTGGCCTGGCGCGAGATCGTTTGGGGAGAGGAGCAGTCGAAGGGACCCGAGCCCGCCTGGGTTGGCGCGAGGCCGACTCAATCTCGTCGGCAGGCTTTTGGCTACGACCTTCGCGGCTTGCTCGCGCAAATCATGGACAGCGCTCACGGCGCGACTCAGCTCAGCTACGACCGTCTAGCCCGTGTCGTCGAGAACTCCCTGAACGGCGTCGCCCGGGAGTCCTTTCGCTACGACGAAGTGGACAACGTCTACGACGCTGGGCTGGCTCGAGACTACGCGGTGGGTGGTCGATTGTTACGCCGTGGGAACACGAGCTATGAGTACGACGCCGATGG
>JAGQIY010000888.1 GCA_020430865.1 Myxococcales bacterium | reverse complement strand
TGAGCCACTGGTCGCTGGCTTCCGATCAGCCCTGACCAGGTCCGTAGCCCAAGGCCCAGGCCGCGAGCAGTCGTCGGTGAAGCGCGAACACGCCCTCCGATCTCGACGACCTGCGCTGTCCAGCGGAGCGACGGGCGGCGCGTCGCGATCCTGGCCAAGGGCTCAGGGCGGCGCTCCTGCTCACGTTGGCGCAGACCACGAGTCGGTTCGGAGCGCGCGCGCAGCCAGTGCGCCGAGGTAGCCCCCCGCGACCCAGGCGGCCCCCAAGGGGATCCCCCCGCACGCCGTGTCGACGGCGACGAAGACCGCGATCAGGTGAGGCACCGTCGCGTATCCAGGGTCTCGGATCGCCAGGGTTGCAGTGACCGAGAGGACGGCGAGCCCAAATCCGTAGGTCCCGACGGCAGCCCATGCCAGGAACACAGGCGAGCCCCATGACCGGGCGAGCGGAGCAGCGAGCAACGCGCAGAGAAGCGAAACGGCTGTTCCGGCCGCCAGGGAGGCGAAAAGATCGACGTTTCGGACGAGCGCGAGCGAACCGAGCTCGCCGGGCACGAGGGCGCCTAGCCGACGCCACTCGCCGGCCATGGCCTCGGACCCTCCGGCCAGACTGCCCGTGCTGATCACTCCAGCGCCGTACACGGCCTGGGCATGTGCGAGCACGACGGCTGAAGCGACGAGGACCCACCCGAGCAACACGACGGCGCCCCCCCCGACCTTCCTCCTCAGCAGCCACCCTTCCGCGAGGCTGGTCAGGCCCAGGAGAACGCCCACGTAGATCGCAGTGGGGACGGGAGCACGACCTTGGCTGATCGAGGCTGCGCATCCGAGGAAGGTGACGCCGATGGCCGTGCGCGCGCAGGCTCGGATCAGCTCCTGCGGGAGGTCGTAGAGCTGTCGCCCCGGCGCGACGACGGCGGCCTCAGCGGCAGGATCTTCATCCACCGCGGCGACGACTCGTCCTTCGAGGCGGATCTGGCGCGCGGCAGTTGAGGGGGAGCGCCATGAGCGAACGGAAGGACTGGACCATCGACGAGCTACGTCGGGATCTCGATCGCTTCGAGGGCGAGCTACGCTCCAGATCGCGGAGATGCCGGTCCGTGATCGCGATCATCCCCCCTCGGTGGACGCGAGGGCCTCGAGATGCGCTCGCCTCGCGAGCCTCAAACCCTCGAACAGGGCGGCCGCGATGGCTTCCCCGGTGTTCCTGTCGGTGACGAACGAACCCCTGAAGGGAAGGACGAGGCGTTTCGCGAGCGCTCGGGGTGAGACCTCGGGTCTCGTGTCTCCGGGCAACCACTGAAGGAGAAGCGGAAGCTCACTCGGTCTGACTCCGAGGTGCTCGAGATCCGTCGCCAGCCACTCGGCAAGCTCCAACGTGTCGTTCTCCCGGCCTGCGACCAAGGATGGCACGAAGACCACCGCCGCGGCGTCCTGCAGGGTGCGTCGACGGGTCTCCGCGAAGTAGACCGGACCGCTGGCGCAGTGGACCCCTACGCGAGCCCTGAGATCCCCGATAGCGAACTGCGCGAGTTCGACGTGAAACGAGAGCGTTCGATCCCCTTCATTGGCGACGGAGGTCAGAGCGCCGGGCTCGAAACCAGCGAGCTCGTGGAGGAGCTCCACGGCCCGAGTTGCGGGACAGCGCTTCGAGTCGCTCGGGGAGACATAGGCCACCTTGTAGGAGGCGATCCGCCGCTCGGGGTCGATGCGAACCCTCGATCGAAACGGAGAGCGCGGCACCCCGCTCTGCCACTG
>JAGQIY010000887.1 GCA_020430865.1 Myxococcales bacterium | reverse complement strand
TGGAAGCTGAGCCCCCGGCGGGGCGAGGCGCCGCCTTTTCGCAAGTACTTCCTGTGGCAGGCGGGGGCCTTCGGTCTGGCCTGGGGTGCGTCGGCAGGCCTGCTGCAGTTCGACGACCCGCGGGTGATCTACGTCGCGGTGCTGCTGGTCGGCGCGACGGTCAACGGGGCCATCCTCGCGCTGGGGCCGTATCCGAAGGCGCTGTTCGCCTTCGTGCTCGGACTGACCATCCCGTGGTTCGGGCGCATCGTGTGGGAGGGGCCCACGGCGCTCCGCCTCCAGGCGTTGACCGCGCTGCTCTACATCGTCGCCCTGGCGGGCTTCGTGAAGCGCTACCACGAGACGCTGCGTCAGGGCGTCGCGATCCGCTTCCAGAACCAGCAACTGCTCGAGCGGGTGAAGCAGGAGAAGCGCACCGCGGAGGAAGCGGGCGCGGCCAAGACGCAGTTCATCGCGGCCGCCAGCCACGATCTGCGCCAGCCGCTCCACGCCATTCGCCTGTTTCTCGGAGCCCTCAAGTCGGGACCCGACGCAGAGCAACGGGAGCGCATCGTGGGGCAGCTGGAGGAGGCGACGAACTCCCTCGCAGGTCTGCTCGACTCGCTGCTGGATCTCTCCCGCGCAGACGCTGGCGTCATCCGCGCGCGCCCGGCGTCCCTCGATCTGCAGCGCCTGCTCCACACGCTCGACGTGGAGTGGCGTGGAGTCGCTGAACAGAAGGGCCTGCGCTTCAGCGTCAAGCCGCGGGCGCTGTGGGGCAAGAGCGATCCGGAGCTGCTCACCACCATCCTGCGCAACCTGATCGGCAATGCCGTGCGCTACACCGAGCGGGGCGGGATCCTCGTAGGTTGCCGCGCGGATAAGGAATTCGTGCGGGTCGGCGTGTGGGACACCGGCCTCGGTATCCCCGAGTCGGAGCGCGAGGCGATCTTCCGGGAGTTCCACCAGCTCGGGAACCCCGAGCGCAATCCGGAGCGCGGTCTGGGCCTGGGCCTGGCCATCGCCCAGCGCTTCGCGGGACTCCTGGGACACGAGCTCGAGGTGCGGTCGGTGCCGGGGCGGGGTTCGTACTTCGGCGTGAAGCTGCCTCGCGCCCGAGCCGAGCACGCGCAGCAACCGACGGCGCCCAAGGGGCAGGTCCGGCTGAACGGCCTCAGGGTCCTGGTGGTGGACGACGACGCCCACGCGCGCCACGCCATGCAGGCGCTGCTCTCGAGCCATGGGGCGCGGGTGCTGCTGGCTGCGGACGCCGAGGAGGCGCTGGCGCTAGCCAGGCAGCCCCTGGACTGGGTGGTGTGCGACCTGCGTCTCCCGGGGGAAATGGACGGCATCGACCTCGTGGAGCGTTTGCGCAGCGTGCGGGATCCCGACGGCGAGTCCACCGAGCACCTGGAGGCGCTGATCGTCACCGGGGACACGGCGCCGAGCGTCCTGCTCGATGCCTACCGCCGTGGCCTGCCAATCATTCACAAGCCGATCCAGGTGGATCGCTTGCTCGCTCGGCTGGCTCAGAGCGCGCCGAACCCGCTGGACCCGGGCCAAAAGGAGGATGAGGCTGCTCGAGGCGCCGGTTCTGGTATAGACGAAGCCCATGGCTGATCTGGCGCCTGTTCTGCGAGTCTTCGTGGCGGATGACCACGCAGTCGTGCGTCAGGGCTTGCTCGCGCTCCTGGGTCATCAGACGGACTTCGCCGTGGTGGGCGCCACCGAGACCGCTCAGGAGTTGCTCCAGCAGTGCCTGCCGGGCGCCTGGGATCTCCTGGTGCTGGACCTGGCGCTCTCCGGCGCGAACGATCTCCAGCTCCTCTCCGCCCTGCGAGAGAAAAATCCTCAGGGAAAAATTCTCATCTACACCGCGCAGCCTGAAGGTCCCGGCGCCATCCGCCTGCTGCTGGCAGGCGCCGACGGCTACGTCACGAAGAGCCGCTCGCTGGATGAGCTATTGATGGCCATGCGCACCATCGCCAAGGAGGGCAAGTACATGTCCGGCGTCCTGGCGCAGCTGCTGCTCGAGGCAGGCCCGGATGGCTCCCTGGACCCGCTGCACGAACTGTCCGAGCGCGAGCTGATGGTGCTGCGACGCTTCGCAGCCGGGGAGCGCACGACGGAGATCGCGACGTCTCTGAGCATTGCTCCCTCCACGGTCAGCTCTCACCTGAAGAGCCTGAAGCGAAAGCTCAACGTGGCGTCCAACGCGGAGCTCGTGCGCTTCGCGGTGAAGCAGGGTCTGGTCAGCGAATAGCGGCGGGTCACCATCGTCACCGCGCCGTTGCTTGCGCTGCTACTTCGAAAATATTAGAAGTAGCAGCGTGGAGCATCTGGAGCGACATGCCATCCAGCTGAGCGCGCTGGGGCACCCGGTGCGCCTAAAGATCTTGCGCTTCGTGGTGCAGGCTGGGGTGGAGGGTGCTTCCGCCGGGGACATCCAGAGTCACGTCGACCTGCCGGCTTCCACGCTGAGTCACCACCTCAAGCGCCTGGCGGACGCCGAGCTGTTGCAGACCCGCGGCGAGGGCACGTTCCACTTCTACTCCGCGGACTACGACGTGCTGCGGGATCTCACCGACTACCTGTGGGAGGACTGCTGCCGTCGAGGCGGCAAAGCCCGCTGTTGTTGAGCTGGATTTGGGGGTGAGGGTTGCGCTTCGAGGCGTTGCCCCACGCGCTTGGCTTCTTATTTCGAACTTTCTGGAAATAGCATGCTCAATCGACTCTCGTTCCTCGATCGCTACCTCACGCTGTGGATCTTCCTGGCCATGGGGCTCGGCATCGCCCTCGGCTACTTCGTGCCCGAGTTCAACACCGCGTTGAACCAGCTCAGCGTCGGCTCGACCTCGATCCCCATCGCGGTTGGCCTGATCCTGATGATGTATCCGCCCCTCGCGAAGGTGCGCTACGAGGAGCTCGGCCGCGTCTTCAAGAACAAGCGCGTGCTCACCCTGTCGCTGGTGCAGAACTGGGTGCTCGGGCCGCTGTTGATGTTTGGCCTGGCGGTGCTCTTTCTCAGGGACAAGCCGGAGTACATGCTGGGGCTGATCCTGATCGGCCTCGCGCGCTGCATCGCGATGGTGATCGTGTGGAACGATCTGGCGAAGGGCGATCGTGAGTACTGCGCCGGCCTCGTCGCCTTCAACTCGATCTTTCAGGTGCTGTTCTTCTCCGTCTACGCGTACTTCTTCGCCACGCTGCTGCCCCAGTGGCTCGGGCTGAAGGGCGCGATCGTGAACATCACCATCGGCGAGATCGCTCGGAGCGTCGCGATCTACCTCGGCGTGCCGTTCGCGGCGGGCTTCCTGACCCGCAGGCTCCTGGTGCGGGCCAGGGGGCGAGACTGGTACGAAGGGCACTTCGTGCCACGCATCGGACCGCTGACCCTGGTCTCGTTGCTCTTCACGATCGTCGTGATGTTCTCGCTCAAGGGTGAGGCCATCGTGCAGTTGCCGCTCGACGTGGTGCGCATCGCGATCCCGCTGCTCATCTACTTCCTCGTGATGTTCGCGATCTCGCTGGTGATGAGTCGCCGTGTGGGCGCGAACTACGAGCAGTCGGCGACGCTCTCGTTCACCGCCGCCTCCAACAACTTCGAACTGGCCATCGCCGTGGCCATCGCGAGCTTCGGCATCCACAGTGGCGCGGCATTTGCCGCGGTGATTGGCCCGCTGGTCGAGGTGCCCGTGCTGATTGGTCTGGTGAACGTCGCGCTGTGGGCGCAGCGGCGTTTCTTCCAGGACCGCGCTATGCTGGACGCGGACAGTATGGGCGAGGGGGGCTCGCTCGGACCAAAGGACGCGAGCGTATGAACTCACCCAAGATCCTATTTCTCTGTGTTGCTAATTCCGCGCGGAGCCAAATGGCTGAAGGCCTCGCGCGCCAGCTCCTGCGGGGCCGCTACACGGTGCTCAGCGCTGGCAGCGCTCCGTCGCGGGTCAATCCGTATGCCATCGAGGTGATGGGTGAGCTCGGGATCTCGATCGGCGATCAGTACTCGAAGTCGGTGGAGGACATCGACCCCGAGGGCGTGCAGACGGTGATCACCTTGTGCGCCGAGCAGGTGTGCCCGGTCTTCCTGGGGCGGGCCGAGCGCCTGCACTGGCCCATCGAGGACCCAGCCACGGAGCACCCTCTGCCCCGGGATCAGATGCTCAGCCGTTTCCGCGTGGCGCGCGACAAGATCTGGCAGAAGCTCGAGATCTGGAGCGCTGGGCTCAAGAACGCTTCGGTTGGGTGAGCCGCCGGAGCTCCGCCAGCTGCGCTTGAAAGTCCTGAGGCGGCTCGCTCTGGAACACGAGCTGGCGCCCAGTGTTGGGGTGTTCGAAGCCGAGCTCGGCGGCGTGGAGCATGACACGCGGCGCGGGGAGTAGCTGCACGTCCCGCGGCGCGTAGACTCGCTCGCCGAGTAGTGAGTGCCCCGCCTCTGCGAGGTGGATGCGGATCTGGTGCGTGCGGCCCGTCTCCAGGCGACACTCCACCAGCGTGGCGACGCCGAAGCGCTCCAGGGCGCGCACGTGAGTGATGGCCTCGCGCCCGAGATCGCTGCGCTCCGTCGACCCTCGCTTGCCGTCTCCGCGGTTCTGCACCAGGCGCGACTGCAGCGTGCCTGACGGCGCGTCGCCTTGCACCAGCGCGAGGTAGCGGCGATGCACGCTGTGCACTCGCAGCTGTTGCTGAAGGTGCTTCTTGGCGCGGGTGCTGCGGGCGAAGACGATGAGTCCGCTCGTCTCCTTGTCCAGGCGCTGCACCACGCCGAGCGGAGCCTTCGGACCGCGCTGGGCCGCGGCCTGCTTCGAGCGAAAGATCGTGTCGCGGACCAGCTCGTTCAGCGCCGTCGGTTCGTTCTTGCTCGGCTTCGCGTCGTCCCCTTCGAAAGGGACGCTGGCCACGCCGCTGGGCTTCTCCACCACCACCAGATCGTTGTCGAGGTAGACCAGCGCGGACTCGGGCAGCCTGGCCTTGCTCGGCCGCGGCGCCGTGAGCCTGAGCTCGACGGTTTGTCCGAGCGTCACGCCGTACCCCGGATCGAGCTGCACCTGGCCGTCGACGCGGACCTTGCCGCTCTTGACCAGCTCGCGGACGCTGGACCAGCTTGCCTCGGGGAAATGTTTGCGCAGCTCCTGGTCGAGGCGTGGCGCGCGCGGTGGCGGAGGACCTCGACGCTTGCCACGAGGGCCAGGGTGGCGCGCGTGCCGACCAGCGTCTGGTGCGGGCTCCGGTTCGGGCGACGACTCGACTTCGAAACGCACGTCACGGAACGGGGTCGACACCCACGGCTCCTTACAGCATTCGTGGCGCTTGGCAATAGGCGCGTGCGGACTGGCGTTCGGCGCTTTCCCGCAAGTCAAGCGCGAAGCATGCCAGCTCGAGATCGGCGCAAAGCTCCGCTGTTCCTCGACTCACGGCTGGACCACGCAAGTAAGCGCTTCACACCCACGCGCTTTGGCGGTAGCCGCAGTACATGCCCTCGTTCGACGCGGAGCAAGGCTGCCACATCGTTCGCATCGTCTACGACGGACCTGGCTTCGCAGGCAAGACCACGAACCTGCAGCAGGTGTGCGAGCTGTTGCCCGCGACCAAGCGCAGCGAGCTCTACACCCCGGCGGAGCTGAAGGGCCGCACGATGTTCTTCGACTGGATGGAGGTCAAAGGGCCCCCCATCACCTCCGTCGAAGTACGCTTTCACCTGATCACCGTTCCCGGGCAGATCGAGCGCAACTACCGCCGGCGTCCGCTGGTGGAGATGGCGGACGTCGTGGTCTTCGTCTGCGACTGCATGCCGGACTCCCTGCCCGACAGCATGCGGACGTTCGCCCGCCTGCGAGGATCCATCAAGCGTCGTGGCACGCCGGTGCCGGTGATCGTGCAAGCCAACAAGCAGGACATCGCCGGCTCCCTGGAGCCCCACAAGGTGCGCAAGAAGCTGCGCCTCTCCGACGAGGTCCCGATTATCCCTGCGGAAGCGAATGGGGGTAAGGGGGTGAGGGAAACTCTGGCGCGCGCCATGCGCATCGGCCTGCAGGCGCTCGCCGCCGAGCCGGGAGTCAGCGCCGCGGTGCTGACCAACGCCGACGATCTCTTCGACCACGTCTTGACCTTCGAAGACACTCCCGACGAAGAGCAGAAGGACGTCGAGGAACTGTACATCGACGCCGAGGAAGTCGATCTCGAGGATGCTTCGCTCCAGCTGCACCTCTCCGCCCGCTCCCTGGACGACCTGGAAGCCAAGGCCAAGCGAGCTGCTGCAAAAGGCAAGCCGGCGGCGGACGCGCCCCCCTCGGAGACACAGCCCGCCCAAGAGCCGGCGGTGGTGCGACGCAAGCGCCGACGCGCCCGCAGCCGCGAGCGCTAGCGAGGGTGCAGAAGAACACCTGCCAATCAGGAGGCTCCTGCTAGTCAGGGGCGGAGGTAGCAGCTCCTCCCACTTCTCTTTCTTGGAGGGTGGCGCTCGTTTCCATGTGAGATGTCTTCGGGGCTACACTGGGTGCCATGTCGTGGCGCAGGTGGGCACTCGGGTTGGGAGCGATGGGATGCATCGCCCTCGGCGGTTGCAGCTCGGACTCGGGGAGCGGCGAGAGCGACACCGGAGGAGCCGGTAGTGGAGGCAGCGGCGCCAGTGGAGGCAGCGGCGCCAGTGGTGGCAGCGGCGCGAGCGGGGGCAGCGGCGCCAGTGGTGGCAGCGGCGCCAGTGGTGGCAGCGGCGCGAGCGGGGGCAGCGGCGCGAGCGGGGGCAGCGGCGCGAGCGGGGGCAGTGGCGCGAGTGGGGGATCCGCGGGGCAAGGCAACGGGAGT
>JAGQIY010000006.1 GCA_020430865.1 Myxococcales bacterium | reverse complement strand
TGCTGGGCGTGCACCCGACGAATCCGGACCAGGTCTTCGTCCGCATCGATGGCGACTCCAAGGATCAGCTGCTGGTCAGCGACGACGCAGGACAGACCTTCACCCAGCTACTCGACAAGCAGGCAGAGCTATTCGGCTTCGCGATCGATCCCGACGGCTCGAAGATCCGCGTCGGCTTCGGTGACGCTCGGGACCCGACGCTCGACGTCGACGAGAACGACGTCGGGATCTACTCCGCGGACTCGAGCAGCCTGACACCGAGCGGGTTCAGTCGAGATCTCGAGGGCGCCATCGGTTGTCTGCGCTGGATCGGCAGCGAGCTGTACGCCTGCACCAGCCAGTTCTTCCACGGCTACGAGCTCGGTCGCTCCACTGACGGCAAGAGCTTCGAACCCGTGTTGACTCTGAGCGGAGTCGACGATGTTCTGAGCTGTCCCGCAGAGAGCCGGGCAGCGCAGTACTGCCCCGCAAAGTGGCCGACGACCTGCGCGCTGATCGGGAAGTGCGTTCCAGGACAAGACGCGGGGGTCGGAGGCAACTCGGGCAGCGGCGGCAGTGGTGGGACCAGCAACGGGAGCGGCGGCGCCAGCGGCAACGGCGATGACGGCAATGGCTGTGGCTGCCGCGTGCCAGGTGCACCGCACATCTCCCCCGCCTCGGACTCGCGGCGTGGACCGTGGATGCTCGGGGTCGGCGCTCTGATCGCTGGCGCGGCCATGGAGAGGCGCCGCAAGCAGCGCAAGACGACGAGCCGCAGCTAGCGCCAGGAACTCGAGGACCACCAGGGTGAGCACTCGCACCTCTGGCGCCATCCCCGGCTGCTTCCAACTTCGCGCTTCGCTAAGCGGCCTCCTGTGCTATGAGCGGCTCCGTGTCCGGCGCCAGTTCTGACCCACTCACCCAGAACCCCGAGACCCTGATTTTTCGAAACGTGCGCGCCGTCGACCCCGCGTTGGGTCTCGACGAAATCGTCGACGTGGTGATCGAGAAAGAGCACATCCAGGCCGTGGGCGTCGGCGCCGCCGAGCCGGCGCTCGGCTCCGAACGGGCTCGCGTGATCGACGGCAGCGGGCGCTGGCTGGTACCGGCGTTCGTCGATCTGCACGCTCACCTCAGGGAGCCGGGGCAGGAATACAAGGAGGACGTCCGCTCGGGTCTCCGCGCGGCTGCGGCTGGTGGCTATGCCCACGTCTGCGTGATGCCCAACACCAAGCCCGTGAACGACACCCGCTCGGTCACCGAGCTGATGTTGGCGCGCGCGAAAGAAGTCGGCGGAACCACCCTGCACCCCATCGGAGCCATCACCGTGGGGCAACGCGGCGAGGCGCTGACCGAGATGGGCGATCTCCGTGACGCTGGCGCCGTAGCGGTCAGCGACGACGGCGTGTGCGTGATGAACGCCCAGGTGATGCGCCGCGCTCTGGAGTACGCCAGCAACTTCGACATGCCGGTGATCCAGCACGCCGAAGACCACGACTTGACCTCTGGCGCCGTGATGCACGAGGGAGAAGTTTCCTCACGGTTAGGGCTGCGCGGATGGCCGAGAGTCGCCGAAGACATCATCATCGCACGCGACATCCTGCTCGCGGAGTACACCAAGAGCCGCTATCACGCCGCGCACATCTCGACAGAGGGCGCGGTGAGGCTGGTTCGCGAGGCAAAAAGCCGCAACCTCAAGGTCACCTGTGAGGTCACGCCCCACCACCTTCTGCTGACGGATGCGGCGGTGATTGGCTACGACACGTTCTGCAAGGTGAACCCCCCACTGCGCGAGCAGCACGACGTGGAGGCGCTGGTCGGCGCGCTGGCTGACGGAACCCTCGACGCCATCGCCACGGACCACGCGCCCCACTCACCCCTCGAAAAGGAGTGCGAGTTCGACGCCGCGTCTCCGGGCTTGATGGGTCTCGAGCTGTCTTTCGGTCTTCTACTTGAGTTGGTGCGCACGGGTAAGGTACCCCTGGAGCGGCTGCTGCACGCCATGAGCACGGGCCCCGCGAAGATCGTGGGCATCGAGGCTCCCAGACTGGCCGTCGGCGCCCTCGCCGAGCTGACCCTGGTGGATCCCTCGCTGGTGTGGCAGCCCAACCAGGTCACTCTGCACACCAAGAACAAGAACACCCCATTCATGTCTCACACCATCACCGGACGCGTGCTGATGACCCTGGCAAGGGGTCGCGTCGCCTTCGAGGCCGCAAGCGTGACCGACTCGGGTGAGAAAGGAGCCTCATGACTTCGAGCGCCGGAAACACCCGACGCAAGGCCCACCTAGCCCTCGCGGATGGCACCGTGTTCGAAGGCTTCGCGTGGGGCGCCGACGGCGCCACCACCGGAGAGGTCGTGTTCACCACCGGCATGACCGGCTACCAAGAAATCCTCACGGATCCGTCCTACTCGGGTCAGCTGGTCACCATGACCGCCCCACAGATCGGCAACACGGGCGTGAACAAGGACGACCCCGAGAGCGTCGACGGCAAGCCCCAGGTCTCCGGGTTCATCGTGCGCGATCCCAGCCCGAACACCTCGAATTACCGCGCGGAACAGCCTCTCGAGGACTACCTGCAGCAGCACGGCATCGTGGGAATTGGTGGCGTGGACACCCGACGACTCACCAGGCTGCTGCGAGACAAGGGCGCACAGAACGGCGCCATAGGCACCGAGGATCCGGACACGCTGGTGGACCGGGCGAAGGCGGCGCCGAGCATGGCGGGGCTCGACCTGGTGAGCCGGGTGACCCCGAAGGAGCGCTACGACTTCAATCAAGGACGCACGCAGTGGGCGGTTCCATTCCAGTTCGCGGATCTCTATCGCCCCGATCAGGTCAAGCCCCGCGATGCAGAGTTCCACGTGGTGGCCTACGACTACGGCGCCAAGAAGAACATCCTGCGCTGCCTGGTGGACTCCGGTTGCCGCGTGACCGCGGTCCCAGCGTCGACCTCCGCCGCCGACGTGCTCGCGCTGAACCCCGACGGGATCTTCCTGAGCAACGGCCCAGGAGACCCGGCAGCCGTCGACTACGCCGTCGGCAGCATCAAGCAGCTGCTCGGCAAGAAGCCCATCTTCGGCATCTGCCTGGGCCATCAACTGCTCGCCCTCGCGCTCGGTGCCAAGACCTACAAGCTCAAGTTCGGTCACCGCGGCCTGAACCAGCCAGTGAAGGATCTGGCGACGTCCCGCGTGGAGATCACCAGCCAGAATCACGGCTTCGTGGTGGACGTCGACTCGATTGGTGACCTCGCGAAGACCACGCACCTACACCTGAACGATGGCACCAGCGAAGGGCTCGCGGCCCCCGACGCCAAGGCGTTCAGCGTGCAATATCACCCAGAGAGCGCCGCTGGGCCCCACGACTCGCTGTATCTGTTCGATCGCTTCATCGAGTCGATGCGCAGCGCCTGAAGCTCGCTCAGCGCCGCGTCTGCTGGCGGGCCTCCGCGGCATGAGCTAAACGAGGCGGCCTGGTGCGCTCCTCATCGGCTAGCAGCGCACCAGGGCGAGCGCCCGTGAAGACTCCGACCATCCATTTCGTCAGCCTCGGCTGCCCCAAGAACCGCGTCGACAGCGAGGTCATGCTCGGCGTCGCCGAGCGCGCGGGCTACACCCACACCGAGCAACCCGACGACGCCTCGGTGATCGTGGTCAACACCTGCGGCTTCATCGACGCGGCCAAGCAAGAGTCCATCGACACCATCCTGGAGATGGCGCGCTTCAAGGACAGCGGTCGCTGCGAGCGCCTCGTGGTCGCCGGCTGCTTGAGTCAGCGCCACCCCGACGAGATCGCCGACGGGCTACCCGAGGTCGACCACGTGCTCGGGTCGAGCGACATGCTCAAGCTCGAGCGCGTGCTCAAGGGCGGCGCCGATCGGATGCTGGTGGGGCAGCCCGCGGACTGGGTGGTTCGAGCCAGCGACCCGCGGGTGATCAGCACGCGCGGGGCGAGCGCCTACGTGAAGCTCGCCGAGGGCTGTAACCGCAAGTGCTCGTTCTGCGTGATCCCGGATCTGCGAGGCA